>JAUHYE010000119.1 GCA_030426395.1 Phycisphaerae bacterium | reverse complement strand
TGTGCTAAATCGAGAAGAAGCCAAAGCAGAAGCTGAAAGCAATCCCTACTCTTTTTTGCACATTATACGCTCCGAAATAGACTTGCCCGATTCACTGAGTCCCTATGATCAGCAGGTGTATGACAATGGCGCCCATCATTGGAGCCTATCCCGAATTGCCCTCGCCTGGCCGAATCTGAGGCAGGCAGGATCCTGCCCAGGGCACCCCGGGGGTGATTCAGAAAGCCTTGCGGATGGCGTCGATGTAGGCCTGGTCGGTGAAGATGGTCTCCACCACGGCCACCGCGCCGGGGCGGCGTTTGGCCTGCGCGATGTAGCGCCCGCCAGGCGTGGGGCCGAAATCCGATCGGCCGTCGGCGGGTCGTGCGCCGCCCCTCGGGGCGGCTTCGGGGGGCTTCATGCTAGCTGCCGACTATCGCCAACGCCCGCAAGCCCCTGCCCCAATTGCTCTACAGTGCCTTACGCTCCCCGTTATGGAACGGTTGACCGATCACGGCCAACAACCAGCGTCCCACCCGGCCCGCGCCGAGTCCCAAGCCCCACGAGGGCTCTGGGTTATCAGCCCATGCTTCAATCGGCCCGCCGACGCCCAAAACCTTTGCGGTGCTCTGGAACGGCTCAAACTGCCTCCTGATGTACTCCCAACGCTCGTTCTGGTTGACAACGCCAGCACGCCTTCGCTGGCAGAATCAGTCGGGGCATCCCCAATTCCAAGCCCCTGGCGCTGCCACCACCTCCGCCTGCCAACCAACATCGGCGGCAGCGGTGGGTATAACGCCGGGCTCGCCCACGCCGCCACCCACGCCCATGCCGACGACCCCGTCTGGCTGCTGGACAGCGACGCCATCCCCGAGCCCGAAGCCCTGCTCGCGCTCCTTCGCACGCTGGCGATACCCGGCGTCGCCGCGGCGGGCTCACTGCTGAAGGATCCAGACACCGCCGAGTTCTACGAACTCGGCGGCAAGATCGACCCAAAAACCGGCGAGTACGGCTCGGTCTGGACACCAAGTTCCGATCCGCCGTCACAATCCGTCGACGCCCAATACCTTGCGGCGTGCAGCCTGCTCACCACGGCCCGCGCCATACGCAAAACCGGCCTGATGCCCGACACCTTCCTTAATGGCGACGACGTCGCGTGGGGCTTCCGCCTCGCCCGCGCCACCGGCGGTCGCCTGGTTGCCACGCCCGAGTCCGTCGTCGTCCACCCCCAGTGGGACCGCATGCGCACCATCGCGCGATACTTCGCTGCCCGCAACTCCATGTCGGCACTGCCCCAGGCCGGCATTGGCGTGTTCCGCCGGGCCATGCGCGAGGCCGCCCGCGCCGCCACGCTCCACGCCACGGGCTTGCACGCGCTGGGAGACCTTCACCTCATCGGCCTTCGCCACGCCGCCGAGGGCCGTGTCATGGGCTTCCCCCCCAAAGGCACTGACCTGGGTAACCCCGATCGCCCCGGCCTCACCCGCGAGCAGGCCGATCGCGAGGTCTCTGGCAACGCCCGCGTCGTGAGCGCCCGCGCTCGCAGGGCCGATTTCTTCAACCCCAAAGGCTCCATCGCCGTCGACGCCCAAGGCGGCTGGACCATCACGACCACGCGCACCACCCAACTCGTGCGCGCCGTTGCGGCGATGCTCACGGGCCTCAAGCTTGCATTGAAGCTCAAACGCCAGGGCGGCAGCTTCGCCCACGCCCCGCCTACGCCGATGTCGCATGAGGTCCGCGGCGGCGACCACGGCCTGAGCATCATCATCGTCGCCTACAACCGCAAGGCCGCCCTCCTGCGCACGCTCGAGTACTTGCACGCCAAAGAGCCGAGCGCCAGTGCCGAGCTCATCGTCGTTGACAACGCCTCTTCCGACGGCACCGCCGATGCCGTCCGAGAGCAATTCCCCGCAGTCCGATTGATCGAACTCGACGAGAACACCGGCGTCGCAGCCTTCAACCGAGGCGTCGAAGCCAGCACCGGCAAGACCGTTCTCATCCTCGACGACGATTCCTGGCCCGACCCCACCGCCCTCACCCTGGCCCTCGAACTCCTCGCCGAGCGTAATGACATCGTCGGTGTCGCGCTCCACCCGCGCCACCCCGACGGCGGCCGCAGCGAGTGGCCCTTCGCACACCGAGTCGATTTGGCGTGCGACCAGTGGCCCGTCATGGGCTGCGGCAACCTCGTCCGCAAGGCCGCCTGGCAGCGGGTTGGCGGATACTGCGAGGGCTACTTCCTCTATCGCAACGACACCGACCTGGCCCTCACGCTAGGCACCGTGGGTAAGGTCTGGTTCGACCCGAGTTGGGTCGTCTGGCACGACAGCCCCGCCGCCGCGCGCAAGAGCGTCCGCTGGTGCCACCTGGCCACCCGGAACTGGATCTGGATGGCCAAGCGGCACAGCAGGCGCCCCACCCGGGCGTGGGCCTGGCTCGGCATCGCCCAAGCGTTCCGACTCGCCGGCTTCCGGCCGAACGCCATCGCCGCGGTCATCAAGGGCGTCCGCGACGGCCTCTTCCGCGCCGCCCCGCCGACCGATTCCCGCTCGCCCCAAGGCTGGAAAGCCCTCATGCGTCTGCGATTGGGCAAGCCGATCCCATCGTCGCCTCGCTATGTTGGCCCATGCCCCACCAGCCCGACAAGCCCGACGCCCCAAGCCACCTCGGCCCCGACCAGTTCCGAGCCCTCGCCCATGACACGCTCGACCTGATCCTGGACTACCACGCCACCATCGGCTCACGCCCCGTCCGCTCCGAGGCCAAGCCGGGTGACGTGCTGGCCGCGCTGCCCGACCTGCCCCCCACCACACCCGCCGACGAAGCCGAGTGGCCCGCCATCCTCGACGACGTGCGCGAGATCATCCTGCCCGCCCTCACCCACTGGCAGTCGCCCGGCTTCTTCGGCTACTTCCCCGCTACAGGCTCGTGGCCCGCCGTGCTGGGAGACCTGCTCAGCACCGGTCTGTGCGTGCAGGGCATGCTCTGGCAGACCAGCCCCGCCGTCACCGAGATCGAGACCCGCGTGCTCGACTGGATGGCAAGGCTCTGCGACCTGCCCGAGAAGTTCCTGAGCACGAGCCAGGGGGGCGGCGTCATCCAAGGCACAGCCAGCGAGGCCACCCTCGTCGCGATGGTCGCCGCACGCCACCGAATGCGCACACGCCAGCCCGACACTACCCCCGGCACGCTCGTCGCCTACACCAGCACACAGGCCCACAGCTCGGTGCTCAAGGCCACCCGCATCGCCGGCATCGAGCACCTGCGCCTCGTCCCAACCGACACCGACCACACGCTCGACCCGAACGTCCTGCGTTCGATGATCGAGCAGGACATCGCCGACGGCCTGACACCGTTTTACATCTGCGCCACCGCCGGCACGACCAGCAGCGGCGCGTTCGACCCCATCGACCGCATCGCCCAAGTCCGGGATGAACTGGCCCCCGACGCCTGGCTGCACGTTGACGGCGCCTGGGCCGGCTCGGCCGCGGTGTGCCCCGAGTTCCGCTGGTTTCTCAATGGCCTCGACCAGGCCGACAGCTACTGCACCAACCCCCACAAGTGGCTGTTGACTAACTTCGATTGTGACCTGTTCTATGTCGCCGACCGCGCCACGCTCATCGACTCTCTCAGCGTCACACCCGAATACCTCCGAAACACCGCCACCGACTCGGGCGCCGTCATCGATTACCGCGACTGGCAGATCCCCCTTGGCCGTCGGTTCCGCTCGCTCAAGCTCTGGTTCGTGCTGCGGCACTACGGGGCAGAGGGCCTCCAGGCCCACATCCGCCAGCACGTGCGATGGGCCGAGTGGCTCGAAGAGCAGATCCTGGCCGACAATCGCTTCGAGCTCGCCGCCCCGCGATCGCTGGCACTGGTCTGCTTCCGCCTGGCAGGCGACCGCGACGCCGACACACGGGCTTTGCTCGAGGCCGCCAACGCCACCGGCAAGGTGTTGCTGACCCACACCACGCTGCCTGACACCGAAGCCCGCGACCGCTACACGATCCGCGTGGCCATCGGCGGCGTGAACAACACCCTGGAGTCTGTCAAGGCTCTCTGGAACCTGCTCGGCACGCTCGCAGGCTGACCCGCGCGTACGCTGTCGCATGGCCACCCGCTGCCTCATGCTCGCGATCATTGCAACATGCCTCGTCGGCTGCACGAGCAAGCCGCGAGTCGACGGCCCGCCCGCGGCCGCCACCTTCGTCGTCTCGGCCGATGAGTACACCGCGGTTTTCCATGTGGCCGAGGCCGAGGTGCGCCGCCGCTTCTTCGAGCTCGAACGCGTGGACGCCCAGGCCGGCGTCATCCTGTCTCGCCCGAAGACTGGTGCGGGCATCCTGGCCCCATGGACGCTCGCGCCCAGCAGCCGCCTCCTCGAGGACACACTCAACGCCCAGAGCCGCACCATCGAAGTGCGCTTCGAGGCCGCCGAGAACGTCAACCGCACGCCCACCGGCGTGCCCGATACCCTGGCCGACCCCGACCCGCCCGTATCGCCGGGCCGAGCCGAATCGTCGGTGGTCGTCAGCGTGCGTGTGCTCATCAGCCGCCGCGTGACGCCCACGCGACGCCTCGAACCGAGCGCCATCAGGTTCAGTAGCCAGACCGTCAAGCCGGACTTGTTCCAGCGCCGCCTCAGCACGACCTACGACGCGCCGCGCGACCTGGACGCGAAGGCATCCTCCTCGCTCGCCGAGGCGATCGAACGCCGCCTACTCGAGGACATCGGGCGGCGGGACGCCCAGGGTGGCGCAGCCGACCAGAGCGGCGCGGGTGTGCACGCCAAGCTTGCGGTGCAGTGACTTCACGTGGTCGTGCACGGTATAGCGGCTTCGGCCGATGGCCCTGGCAATCTCTATAACCGATTCGCCACGCACGATCCGTTCGAGCACCGCACGCTCCTTCTCGGTGAGCCAGCACCTGGTCTCCAGCCCCTCACCCTCGCCGAGTGCCGATCGGGTTATGGCGTACGCCCAGGCCAGCAACGCGGCTCGCCCGCGAGTCAGCCCGTCGCGCTAGCCGCCGAACTGCGCGGTGAGCACGATTCGACCGCCCACCCCGGGCCAGGCCGCAGCAACGAGGGCTCGCCCCACGCCGACTCGCTGATCATGACCTCCACCATCCTTGAAGCGTGTTTATAATCTTCCACCACCAGCATATTGAGACCCCCTTGCTGGGGGACACTATCGGGCACCGAACGCGGCTACGTCGCTACGACCCGCAAGCCCTCGAGGGGCGATTCCACACATCTGTGTGCCGCAGAGTGAAGGATCGGCAAAGTCCCACGAATGCACGGGACACGATCCGGATATTGAGCGATTCACGACGAACGATTGAGGACGATTTCTTTCATGGATGAGAACGCCCCCACCACCGGCCCACACGGCCAATTGCTGCCCAGGGACGCCCGCGTCCTGATCATCGGCGCCGGCCCGACCGGCCTGGGCGCCGCGTGGCGGCTGCGCGAGCTGGGGTGCGAGAACTTCACCATCCTCGAAGCCAACCCATACGCGGGTGGCCTGGCCCACTCATTCATCGACGATACCGGCTTCACCTGGGACATCGGCGGCCACGTCATGTTCAGCCACTACGAGTATTACGACAAGGTCTTCGACGAGGTCATGGGCGATGACTTTGCGCTCAACGACCGCGAGAGCTGGGTGCGCATGCGTGACACCTGGGTGCCGTACCCATTCCAGAACAACATCCGCTATTTGCCTCCAAAAGACGCCGCGGATTGTCTGGTCGGGCTCATCAAGGCCCAGGCAGCCGACGCGCCGAGCTTCCGCGACGCCGCGAACTTCGGTGAGTTCATCGACCGCGTCTTCGGCGAGGGCATCGCGCGTCTGTTCATGCGGCCGTACAACTTCAAGGTCTGGGCCCACCCGCCCGAGATGATGAACAAGCACTGGATCGGCGAGCGCGTCGCGGTCATCGACGTCGAGCGGGCAGTCCGCAACGTCGTCGAAGGCAAGGACGACTTCGGTTGGGGGCCCAACAACCAGTTCAAGTTCCCCCTGCGCGGCGGCACGGGCGAGTTCTACCACCGCATCGCCGAGCGACTCAAGGACCGACTCCGCCTCTCCACCACCGTCGAGCGCATCGATGCCGCGCGCAAGGTCGCGACCGTGCGCACCGCCGATGGCAAGATGGAAGAGTTGCCCTACGACGCCATCATCTCGGCCATGCCCCTCGACGTGCTGTGCACGAAGATCGTCAGCGACGCGCCACAGAATGTGCGCGAGGCCGCGGGCGGGCTGATGCACTCGGCCGGCCACATGGTGGGCATCGGCCTCAAACGCCCGTGCCCGAGCACCAAGAGCTGGATGTACTTCCCCGAAGGCAACTGTCCCTTCTACCGCGTCACCTACCTCAGCAACTACTCGCCCTACATGACGCCCAACCAGACCGGCGCCAACGACACGCACTACTCCCTGCTCTGCGAGACCAGCGCCAGCGGGCACAAGCCCGTCGACCCCGCGACCGTCGTCCAGGACACCATCGCCGGCCTCGAAAATGCCGGCCTGCTCGAGCCCGGCGAGCGCGACGACATCGTCAGCACCTGGCACCACGCCGTGGAGTACAGCTATCCCACGCCCTCGGTCGATCGGGACGATCGGTTATCGGTCGCTGTCCCCTGGCTCGAGGCCCAAGCCATCTACAGCCGCGGCCGCTTTGGCATGTGGAAGTACGAGGTCGCCAACACCGACCACACGCTCATGCAGGGTGTCGAGGTCGTCGACCGACTCATGCTCGGCGAGCCCGAGCACACCATCGGCATCGTCTACAAGGTGACCGAGGACGGACGAGAGGCCGCGGGACACGACAGGCCATCTGTGGCCGGCTCGGGCGAGAAGCGGCTGGCGAAATCTGCGGCAAACCCTGATACGTCAAGCGATGTGGCCGAGGCCGAGCTCGGAGCCGCGCTCGGCTCAGCCGGCAGCGTGAAGCACGAATGAATCAGGATTAACCCAAACTATAACCCAAAGCGGACCTTCAATAACCCGCTGAATGACGAGAGATTTTGCCGGTTGCAACGCCTATTCGGGCGATTGCTGGCCGAGTTCCATTCCCGGCGCACACTTAGACCAGTGGAACAGTGGCCAGCCTGCCCGGTGGCCAAATAAGGATGATGTTCGGTCATCTTATGGCCGCGTATTGGACGGAAGGCTCCGGGGTATGGGCGTTCTGACGAGCCAATCGAATAACCCCCTCTTGGGGGGGCGCTGGCAGGCTGACGTGCTGGCGATGACCGATGAGTCTCACCTCGTCGCGTGGTCGCCCTCGCCCCGCCGGCAACTGGATTTCCTGGCCTCCATGGGCCAGTTCCTCCAGGCCCAACGCCACACCGAGGTGTTCCGGTTTCAGGGCCGCCACATCTATGACCTCGACTCGTTCTGCGCCCAACTCGAGCACGGCATCCCCGGCCCGAGCCTGGCACGGCGCGTCCACGGCCCCCGCGGCGTAGTCTCGCTGCTGCGCGGCCGAGACCCCGCCCATTGCGGCCCAGCCAGCCGCTACCGCTACCTGCTCTGGGACGATGCCCATGTGCTGCTGGAGAACGATCGCCAGCTCTTCGGTGAACTCGTCGACGCCATCGTGGGCGTGTCGGCCGAGTCGGAGTATGTGAGCGACGACCTGCTGCTTATCCAGCGCGCCATGTTCGCGGGCAACGCCGCGCTCAAGACCTACGCCGACGACCCCAAGAGCCAGTTCAACATCTGGCTGCCCGATGGTTTCGACGAGGCCTTCTGGGAAGTCGTGACCGGCATCGCCGCGCCATCGGTGACAACGCTGTCGATCGATCGGCTGATCGACCCCAACCGCCGTTAAGCGATCACTACTTGAGCGAGACCTCAGCTGCACCCAGCCGCGAACATCGTCTGGAAACAGGTGAAGTCGAGGATCGTCAACGCACCGTCGCCATTGCAGTCGGCCGTTGTGTCACCGGCTTGGTAGGCGTTCTGGAAGCTCAAGAAGTCGAAGATCGTCAGCACGCCGTCTCCGTCCAGGTCGGCGGCGCACGACGTTGAGCCGTAGACCTCGAATGGCAGCGAGACCTGCACGCCCCCGTCCGAGCTGTTGCGGGCCGGCCGCCACGCGCCCAGCACACGCTGCATCGCATCGCCGGCGAAGGGCTCGGCGTCGTCGCCCTGGTAGGGCGTGTACGGACCACCGTCGAGCGAGCCATTAAGCGTCCACGAGAGCCAGTACTCGCCAGCCTCGACCGACCAGCCCAGGTTGTCGGCCGTCAACGCGTACACGGCGCGGTCGATGGGGAAGTCGACGCCGAACATTGCAACATAGGTGTTGGTGTGCTCGGCCGACGCCAGCACGTTCTGGGTGATGTCGCCCGCGACCACCCGGCTGCCGGCGTCGCCCGGGCGGCCGCTCCAGAGCTCGACACCCATGAAGTCGATGGTCGGTCCGGTGATGGCGCCCTGTTGGTACCCGAAGACCACCACCGAATCAATCGTCGCGGCGGCAGCCAACTCGAAGTCTTCGGCCAGGCGATACGCCAGCGTGGAATACGAACTCACGCCGGCCGACGCACCCTCGGGCACGCCCCAGATCAGGTCGCCGCCGGTCTCATGGGCTCCGGGCATGGCCGAGAGCGGGCCGTTGTCGGCCAGCAGGTCCTGCCCCATGGCCGTTCCGGCGATGAGACCGAACGAAACAAGAACGGCACTGGCACGCACCGCGCGATGGGTCGAGGTCTTGGTCATGGGTCTCCTCCGAGGGCAGATTACGCGCCGCGCCACTCTATCGCTACAGCGCACGGCGGCCCGCGGCCAGTACGGGCCTCGCTCCATCCACCAATCCGGGGCCCGAGGGGCGCAAGATCCGCCGATTCAACAATTTTCATCCAAAACCGACAACCCGAATAAACCACACACCCCTCTGCGGCCGATGCGAAGGGTGGAGACGGAGCCGGAGACGGGAGGGATCGCCCCACCGGGCCGAGTGGTGGGCCTTGGGGCGGAACGGAATCTTCCACATGGTGGTGATTGTCATGGATGCGGCACAGCAGATCGAACTCAAACCCGTCGAGACCAACCAACCCCTCTACGAGCTTGATCACGGCCCCTACACCTTCGACCGAAGGCGTGCGGCTCGGGGCCCGGCTACCGGCCAGCGGCTTGGCGTGGTCTTCGGCGTCGACGGCGGCCGGTGGCTCCTGCCCCTCGAGCTACGCGACAGCAGCGCTACGGGCATCGGGCTGGTTTCCTCTCAGCCCCTCGGCCCGGGCGACCGCGTGACCCTGTACGACGAGGGCCGCCGCGCCACGTTCATCAAGGGGCATGTCGCACGGTGTGCTCGCCGCGAGGACGGCCTGTACGACCTCGGCCTGACATACTGATATACGCCTGCTATTCGAGCGATTGACGCATGGTGGCCCATGTCGCGCGGTACCGGCGCGCCATGTCGTCGAGCGCCTGGGGCACGACGCGGATCTGAGCCACCGTCGTCACGAAGTTGGTATCCCCCGCCCAACGCGGCACGACGTGCGCGTGCAGGTGGCTCGGCACGCCCGCACCCGCCGCTCGCCCCTGATTAATCCCCACGTTCAGCCCCTGGCACTCGAGCGTCCGCTCGGCCAGATCGCAGGCGAGTTCGAGCAGCATCCAGAAGTGGACACGGTCTTCGGGCTCGTAATCGAGCAGCCTGGGCTGGGGCTGGCCGAGTGCGACGAGCAGGTGGCCGTTGGCATACGGAAACGCGTTCAGCAGCACCATGCCGCGGCTGGTTCGGGCGATGATGTGATCGGCCTCGTCGTTCTGCGGGTTGGCCCAGTACGCCGAAAGGAACGTCCCACCCGAATCGCTCTTGGGCTGGTCCGCCGCGTCACCAAGCGTTTCCAGGTACCGCATCCGCCACGGGGCGTGGATGCCATCGGGGCCGGCGGGGCGGTTATCGGGGCCCTGGCCGGGCCGGCTGCGGTCGGGGTTGGGCATGGATCCACGGTAGGGAGCTGCGCCGTCCTCGAAATCCTGCCGATATCCATACAGGAGCGCCCCGTTCGGAGATCGCCAAATGCGCATCGAAGACATCATGTCCCGCGAGGTCATCACAGCGAGCATGGACGACAGCCTCGAGACCGTCCGCGACC
>JAUHYE010000118.1 GCA_030426395.1 Phycisphaerae bacterium | reverse complement strand
CACGCGGGCGGGGCTCTCGCCGATGATCTTCGGCTTCACCGGCCGCTCCACGCCGTCGGGGCCGGCTTCCACGGCAAAGGGATTGCTCGCGGGGTCGATCCGCTGGGCGGCGGACATTTGTAATAAATCCTGCAAGGCCTCCAGCGGCACGAGGGCCATGCCCGCGTCGTACGCGTAGTTGCCCGTGGCCAGCTCGTTGGCGATGGGGAACTCGACGGTGCGAAGGTCGAGTGCGCCCGCGCCCTCCTGGCCCAGCGGCAGCACGGTCAGGCGCACGCTCATCTCGGGCAGGAAGCCGTAGTCGTACTCCACCTGCCCGGTAGCCATGCGCCGCTCGCTCAGGCGCGGGACGTAGAAGTTCTCCGGCACGACGCGGGCGTTCCAGCCGGTGGCCATGATGCCCGTGACCATCGCCGCCTCGCCCCCGGGCGTGCGCAGCGTGAGGCCCTCTTGCAGCCAACGCTCCATGTCCGCGTGGTTCCTGGCGTCCGTGCGAGGATCGTTGATCTGGAACTCCGCGTCCGGGTCGTCGGGATCGGGCGGCGGGGGCGGCGCGATGGCCTCCATCGCCCGCCAGTAGAGCGACTGCTCGTACACCGTCGCCTCGGCGTAGCTGACCGGCTCGACGCCCATGAGCTGCACGCTCACCGGCCGATCGTCGGGCATCCCCAGGATCGCCAGCGTCTCGATCATCGGCGTGGCGTGCGCGATGGCGGGGTCGGCCTCCAGACGCTCGACGAGGTCCTCGTAGTGGCCGAAGCCCACGTGCTCCCAGGTGATGCGCAGGTCGCCGTCGGTCTTGCGGCCCTCGTTGACGAGCATCGTGAGGAAGCCGCCCATGACCGACCACACGATGAGCTCTGTGGCCACGCTGAGGGTCACCGCCAGCGCCGCCAGCAGCGGGATGGCCTTGGTCGTCAGGTACTTTCGGGCCAGCAGGGCGGCGTACATGGCCCCACTGTAGAGCCCCACACGCCCCGCACACCCCACCACCGCCCGAGAACCGCGTAACTCGGGCACGGCAAGGGGGGTATGGTCCCCCATGAAGCCGTATGCACCACCCAAGCGTCTTCCTCTAGTTAGTACAGCCTCGCTGCTGATGCTCGCCGGCCTGGCCGCGTGCGCCCAGCAGGCGGCGCCAGCCGACGAACGGCACCCACCCCGGGCCAGCCAGGCGCCGCGCACGATCCTGACAGAGAGCCCCTCGGCCTCCAGCTACGTCGCCGTGAGCGACCTGGGCGCACGCTCGGCCATGCGGGTCGTTGATCGTTCGCGCATCGGGAGCACGGCGGGCGACCAGCCGATCTACGTCTACCGCGTCAGCCAGGGCGAGGGCGACCCCGACACCAAGCCCGGCCTGCTCGTCGTCGCGGGCATCGACGGCCGCCACACCAGCGGGCCCGCCATCGCGCGTGAGCTCGTGGGCGCCCTCGAGCGTGGGGCCGACCTGACCGGCGCAACGGTCTACGTCATCCCCCGTCTCAACCGCGACGCGCAGGATCGCGACGACACGAGCGCGGCCGTGCCCGGCGGCACGCTGACCACCGAGGACGCCGACCGCGACGGCCGCATCGACGAGGACGGCCAGCGAGACCTCAACGGCGACGGCTTCATCACCATGATGCGCGTGGCCGAGGCCAACCCGAAGTACGGCGTCGAGCTCACCCACATCGTCGACCCCGACCACCCGCGGCTGATGCGGCGCGCCGACGCGAGCAAGGGCGAGGTGGCCACCCACGCCATGCTGCCCGAGGCCAGCGACCAGGACGGCGACGGCAAGATGGGCGAAGACGGCGCGGGCGGCGTCGACCTGAACAAGAACTTTCCGTACCGCTGGCCCGAGCACGGCAACGACAACGGCGCCTACCCGCTGAGCGAGCCCGAGAGCAAGGCGCTCGCGACTTGGCTGCTCGACCGGCCCAACATCGTGGCGACGATCGTCTACGGCCCGCACGACACCATCATCAACGTGCCCGGCGCGGGCGGCTACGACCACACCGGCCGCGTGCCCACCGGCCTCGAGCGCGCCGACAAGGAGCTGATGGACCGCCTGAGCGAGGCGTACAAGGAAGCCACCAAGCTGAAGGAGGCCGACAAGCCGAGCCTCGACGGCAGCTTCGCCGGCTGGGCGTACGCGCACCTCGGCCTCGTCACCATCGCCACCAACCCCTGGCAGCGCCCCGAGCCGCCCAAAGAAGAGGGCAAGGAAGACGAAGCCAAGGACGAGCAGGCCGAAGCCCCGCCAGAGGAACCCAAGCCCGACGAGCCGCCATTCGTGATGATCGGCGATTACAAGCTCGTGCTCACGCAGGAGGCCATCCAGGCAGCGCTCGCCGAGACGCAGAGCCTGAGCGAAGCCGAACAAGCGCAACGCATGGAGGCCTTCGAGGCCCTCCCACTCGCCACGCGCCAGCGCATCATGGACATCGGCCAGGGCGCGCCCGACCCGATGGCCGGACAAGAGCAGGAAGAGCCAAGACCGGAGCGACCCGCACGGCCGCCGCGTAAGCCCGGCAAGGATTCCGAAGACGCCAAGTGGCTCGCCTATGCCGACCGCGTCGGCCACGGCTACGTCGACTGGCAGCCCTTCGACCACCCGCAACTGGGCGAGGTCGAGATCGGCGGCTTCGTGCCCGGCTTCATGATGAACGCGCCAGAGGACGCGATCGAGGGCATCGTCGAGTCGCAGGCCGAGTTCATCACGCAACTGCTCGCCATGATGCCGCGCGTCACGATCGACGATCCGGTGGTCGAGAAGGTCGGCGACGGCGTCTGGCGCATCACCGTCACGGTGCGCAATGACGGAGAGTTGCCCACCCGCACCGCGCTGGGCGCCAAGGCCCGCCGCCTGACACCATTCGTGCTCGCGCTCGACCTGCCGCAGGACAAGCTCATCAGCGGCTCGACGATCAACCGCACCGATAGCCTGGCACCGGGCGAAACCATGCGGACCGAGTGGCTGGTGCTGGCCGACGACGGTTCCACGTTGAGCGCCCAACTCCGCACCGAAGAGTTCGGCACGACCGACATCGAGATCGAACTGGCCGAGGGAGGCAACCGATGAACCCCTATCCGAAGCTCCGCACGCTCCTGACCATCGCCGCCCTCTGCGCAACCCCCGCACTCGCCCAAGACACCCCCGCCGCCCAGGACGGCAGCCAGCGATACAACCCCGACTTCAAGGTCGACATCGCCTGGAACCGCTATTACGACTACGACCAGATCGTCGACCTGCTCAAGCAGATCGAGGCCGCTCACCCCGACCTGGTCACCCTCGAGAGCCTGGGAAAGAGCCTGCAGGGCCGCGACGTCTGGCTGGCCATCGCCAATAACCCGGAAACCGGCGAAGACACCGACAAGCCGGCGATGTACATCGACGGCAACATCCACGGCAACGAGGTGCAGGCCGCCGAAGTCGTGCTGTACTCGCTGTGGATGCTTGTCGAGAGCCACGGCAAGAATGAACGCCTGACCGAGTTGCTCGACGGCGCGAGCTTCTACTTCGTGCCCGTCACCAACCCCGACGGGCGCGCGTGGTGGTTCGCCCAACCCAACACCTCGAGCTCCAGCCGCCACAACCAGCGCCCCGTCGACAACGACCGTGACGGCGTCAGCGACGAGGATGGTTACGACGACCTCGACGGCGACGGTTCCATCACCCAGATGTGGCGCAAGCGAGCGGGCGGGCCATTCAAGCGCAGCGAGACCGACCCGCGTCGCTTCGAGCGCGTCGGCCCCTACGAGTTGGGCGACTGGGAGTACCTGGGCTCAGAGGGGCTCGACAACGACGGCGACGGCCGCATCAATGAGGACGCGCCCTTCGCCGACGACATGAACCGCAACTGGCCGGGCGATTGGCAGCCGAACTACGCCCAGTTTGGCGCGGGGCCCTACCCATTCAGCGCGCCCGAGACCTTCGGCATCGGCCAGTTCGTCCTCTCTCGCCCCAACATCGCCGCGGGCCAGAGCTACCACAACGCCGGCGGCATGATTCTCCGCGGCCCGGGCGACGAGAGCCGCGGCAACTTCTACGACCGCTCCGATAGCCAGGTGTACGACCACATCGCCGCGACGGGCGCCCAGATGCTGCCCTACTACCGAGACATGGTCATCTGGAGCGACCTCTACGGCGTGCACGGCGGCCAAGTGAACTGGCTGGCCGAAACGCTCGGCATCCTCAGCTTCACCAACGAACTGTGGACCAACGACAAACGCTACCAGGGCGAGGGCGGACGCGAGAGCGAAGACCAGCAGTGGCTCTGGCGAGACCACATGGTCTTCGGCACCGAGTTCACCGAGTACACCGAGTACGACCACCCCGAGTACGGCCCCATCCTCGTCGGCGGCACCAACCGCTGGTCGAGCCGCAACACACCACCATTCCTGCTCGAAGAAGAAGCCCACCGCAACTTCGCCTTCACCATGTACCATGCACGCCAGATGCCGTTGCTGCGCTTTGGTGGCGTCAATATCAAGGAACTCTCGCCCGGCCTCTGGCAGGTGGACGTTGCCATCCGCAACGAACGCTACATCCCCACGCGCCTGAGCGTCGCCCGCCGCAACAACATCGGCCGCAACGACCTGTTGCACTTCGAGGGCGAGGGTGCCAAGGTCGTCACCGCTGGCCGCGTGCGTGACTTCACCGACAAGCAGATGAACGAGGTCCGCTTCGAGCCCGAACGCATCCAACTCAGCGACGGCATCGGCGGCATGGACCAGACCATCTTCCGCTACCTCGTCAACGGCGAGCAGGGCGTCACCTTTACCCTGCGCTACGAGGCCGAGAAGGCCGAGGACATCGAACGCACCTTCACGCTCGAACCCGTGGATGAGCCGACGCCCCAGCCGCTCGGGCCCTGAAGCCGATTCGTTCTTGATTGCTAGCCAGCCGCGTCCACCCGGTCCGCCGGGTCCGGCTGCGCGCGATGGCCCGTGATGAGCCTCGCCCCGCGGCTCCAGAAGATGTACAGCCACGACCACTCGAGAATCGCGAACAGCTTGCTGCGAAAGCCGATCAGGAACGACACGTGCACCACCGACCACAGCACCCATGCCACGAATCCACCGAACCGCAGCGACCCGACCTCCGCGACCGCCCGTGCGCGGCCGATGGTCGCCATCGATCCCTTGTCGTTGTAGTGGAACGCGCCGCTCGACCCGCGTGAACCACCGCCGACCTCCGCCGCAATCAACTCGCCGACGAACCGCCCCGACTGCATCGCGGCCTGCGCGACACCGGGCACCACCTCGCCGTTCTCCGGGTCCGTGTACGCAATCAGGTCGCCGACCACGAAGATGTTGGGGTGCCCGGGCGCCGACAGGTCCGATTCCACCTCCACTCGCCCCATCTTGTCCTTGGGCACCTCGAGCATGCCAACCACCGACTCGGCCCGCAGCCCCGCCGCCCACACCACGCACCGGCTGTCGATCCGCCGCGCTCCATCGCCCGTGCCGATCGTCACGCCGTCCCCGTCGATCGCCGACGCCATCCGCCCCAGCACCACCTCGACGCCCAGTTTCTCCAGGTCGCGCTTCGCTCGCTCCGAAGACGCCTCGTGGAATGTCGGTAGCACGCGGTCGGCGCCCTCGACCAGAATGACCTTGGCCGCCCGCGTGTCGACACGCCGGAAGTCCCGCGGGATCGACTGGGTTGCGATCTCGGCAATCGCGCCGGCGAGTTCCACGCCCGTGGGCCCCGCACCGATCACCACGAATGTCAGCTCCGCGCGCCGCGCCGCGTCATCCGCCTCGACCTCGGCCGCTTCGAACGCCAGCAGCACCCGCCGGCGGATCTCCAGCGCGTCGTCCACCGACTTCAGGCCCGGCGCGACGCCCTGCCAATCATCGTGGCCGAAGTAATTGTGCGTCATCCCGCACGCCAGAACCAGGTAATCGAACGTCCGTTCGTTGCCGTCGATGCCAATCGTCCCGGCTTCCGCGTCGATCGCCTCGACCTCGCCCATCACCACCGTGCAGTTGCGCTGCGTGCGCATGATCCGACGAATGGGCGACGCGATGTTCGCCGGCGAGAGCGCTGCCGTCGCGACCTGATACAGCAACGGCTGGAACAGGTGGTGGTTCCGACGATCGACCAGCACCACGTCGGCCGGCGCTCGCCCGAGCGCCCGCGCACACGCGAGCCCGGCGAACCCGCCACCCACGACTACCACGATCGGCCTCTCGCCCGCGCTCATCAACCCATCGTAGAGCGATGCCGCGAGAGAGCCTCTGCCGCCAGCCGCCGGAGTTCCCCATCCTCGCCAGCATCATCGGCCAGGCCACCCAACGCTTCGAGCAACCGCCTCGATTGCTCGTGCTCGGCTCCCAAGCGTGTGATCGCGTTCCCCGCCGCGATCACTGCGTTGCGCTTCATCATCCCCAGCTTCGCCCGCTTCATAGCGCTCTTCGCGAACGCGGCCCGCCGTGCGTCCTCATCCCACTTCATCACTTCAGCCAGATCAAACGAAGCCCGATCAGTGGCATACGCATTGTTCGCTTTACCTACGTCACCCATCCTCGGCGAGTTGTGCGGGCATACCTCTTGGCAGATATCACAGCCGAACAGCCACTCGCCCATGCCATGCTCGAGTTCGCTTGGGATCGGCTCGCGCCGCTCAATGGTCAGGTAACTGATGCACCGGCTCGCGTCCACGCTGTAGGGGGTGATCGCGTCGGTGGGGCACGCGTCGATGCACCGGGTGCAACTGCCGCAGTGGTCGGCGACTTCCTGCTCGCACGGATCGAGTTCGAGCGTCGTCAGCACCCCACCCAGCAGCATCCAGCTCCCGAACCTCGGGTGGATCACCAGCGTGTGCTTGCCGACCCAGCCCAGCCCGGCGGCCAACGCCAGCTCTCGCTCGTGCACCGGTGCCGTATCGACGAACGCCCGCGTGCGGGCCCCGGGCCAGCGCGCGCCCAGCTCGTCGCACAACGTGTGCAACCGCTTCTTCATGACCTTGTGATAATCACCACCGCGCGCGTATCGCGCGACACGCCCATGCCCATCTGGCACATCCCCAGCTTCGTCGTTCCGTGTCGCGTACAAGTCGGCCACCACGATCGCCGCAGCCGCGCCTTCGAGCAACCGAGACGGATCGGCCTTCAGGTCGGCATGCTCGGCGAGGTACGCCATCGATCCGTGCTTGCCCTGCGCCAGCCATGCTCGCATCTCGGCCTGGTGGCGCATGGGCTCAACGGGAGCGACACCCGCCAGGGCAAAGCCAAGCTCCCGGCAACGCTGCAGCACTAGCCTCGTGCGTTCTCGCGAGTTCGTGGCGTCAGACCGCCCCGGCCGCCTGCGGCGCGCCGGCCTTCTTGCTGCCCGTCGCGCCGAGCCAGCCGTAGATCGTGCGGATCGCCTCGGGCAGCACCGTCTCGGCCGGCGCCAGCGATTCGTCCCAGGCGGCGTCCCACTCGTAGTTCAGCCAGCCGTCGAAGTGGCCGTACGAGACCAGAGCCTCGACGAACGCTTGGGCTTCGCTGTCGCCCGTGCCCAATGGCACGCAGCCGTTCTCGCTCACGTCCTTCAATCGTGCGACCTTCAACCGGCGCCCGAGCGTGCGGATCGCCTTGCCGTAGTCGTCGCCAGCGGCGTGGCCCACCGCGTTGTTGTAGCACGCGGCCAACAAGGGGCTGTCGACCATGTCGATAATCTCGCGCAGGTCCTCGGCGGTTCGGAAGCTGCCACCGTTCTCCAGCACGATCGTCACGCCGCGATGCCGCGCGTGGTCGGCGATGGCGCTCAGCCGACCGGCGATCAGCCGCTTGGCCGTCAGACGCTTCTCGCCATCGGGCACCTCGAAGCCGAACACCCGCACCGTCGTCGCGCCCACCATCGAGGCGTAGTCCACGATGCGTGTCGCCTGCCGCGTCACGCGCTCCTGATCGAACAGGAACGTGCGCCCAACGACGTGCGGCCGCACAGGCTGGTCGAGCGAAATCGAGGTCGCCAAGCCGCACAGGTCGACGCCCAGGTCGCCGAACGTGCTCGCCACCTTCTTGGCGCCGGTCATTAGCGGATCGCACACGAACGTGCGCGAGTCGTACCCAAAGGTGCGGAGTTCCACGCCGTCGAAACCAAGTTCGGCCGCTGTGCGGGCCACCCGCTCCAGAGTCCACTTTGGGCAGGCAACCGTGCTGAACGACGTGCGAATCATAAAGGAAGTCCTCGACCAAACGGGCGGAAAAAGCGGGAACATCCAACCGGCCCGACCCGTTGGACTCGCAGCACCGACCGCACCGGCACGGATGGTACGACCACCCCCCCGCCGGTCAACGCCCGACCGGCCATCATGCCGGACCAAAGCCCCTCCCGAAGAGGGGCAAGAACTCCCGATTTTGCCGATGCCGCGACCCCCAATCGCCCGATGATCGGCCCTCGCACCAGCCACACCCCCGCGAGGAAGGGAAAGTAGAACAAGAGTGACCCCGACCGGCCGCCCACGCCCCCCGGGTGCGCCGCAAGCGAGATTCGCTCCTGCGTATACCTATGGCAGACCAACCACGACAGCCCGAACGACCCGCACGCACCCTCGCCCTCGGGGCTTCCCTTGCGATTCTCGCGTGCACCCTCGGTGGCTGCTCTTCGCCCAGCCGGCCCGACGGCCCGCCCCAGGCCCGGGCCTATGCCCCCACCGTCTGGCAGGGCACGCCCGCTGCCCTCAACCAGCCCCGATTTGTGCACGGCGATCGCTAGGGCTTCTCGGTCGGCAGCCCCGCCTCGTTCCAGCCGCGATAGCCGCCGTCCATCGAGATCACGTTGGTATAACCCATCTTCTGGAGGTTGTCCGCCGCCAGGGCCGAGCGATACCCACCCCCGCAATACAGGATGATCGCCATGCCGGTCTCGGGCAGCTTTGCCTCGGCGTCGCGCTCGATGACGCCCTTGCCCAAGTGCATCGCGTCGGGCAGCCGGCCCTTGGCGTACTCGCTCTCCTCGCGGACATCGACGAGCAGAAAATCCTCCCCGGCCTCACGCATCCGCCACACGTCGTCCACGGTGCATTCCTTGATACGAGACCTCGCGTCATCGACGATCGCCAGGAACTTCTCCGAGTGGCTCATGCAAAACCTCCTCAAGGGGTCGCGCCAGCATAGCCGGGCGGGCCGTCGCCCATTTGCTGTAGGCACGCAGCCCCAATACCCTTGGGGTCATGCCTCACACACACTCAGACACCAACCCCAACCCGAACCGGGTGAGCCCTTCATGACCACACCCGTCGCCATCGCGGGCGCCACCGGCTACACCGGGCGCGAGCTCATCCGGCTCGTGCTCGCCCACCCCACCCTCGAGTTCGCGGGCGTGTTCGCCTCGCCCGGCGGGAGCAATGTCGGCAAGCGGGTCGACGCGGTCTTCCCCGAGTTTCACGGCCTGACCGACGCCGAATTCGCCGGCGGCACGGCCGAGGCCATCCTCGCATGCTCGCCCCAGGTCGCCTTCCTGTGCACGCCGCACGAGGCCAGCGCCACCCTCGCGCCCGCCCTGCTCGGCCACTGCCCCATCGTGGCCGACCTCTCGGGCGCCTTCCGCATGCCCGCCCACCTCTATCCCAAGCACTACGGCTTCGAGCACCCCACGCCCGACCTGCTCGACCGCGCCGTCTACGCCCTGCCAGAGATCAACGAGAGTGACATCGCCGCCGCCGACCTGCTCTCGTGCCCGGGCTGCTACCCCACCGCCAGCCTGCTGCCACTCCGCCCGCTCGTCGACGCAGGCCTACTGGCCGAGGGACGCACGCCGATCATCGACGCCGTCAGCGGCATCAGCGGCGCGGGCCGCTCGCCCACGCCGCGCAACGTCTTCGGCGACGTCAGCCTCCAGCCCTACGGCGTGTTCGCGCACCGCCATCAACCGGAAATCTCCGAGCACGCCGGCACGCGCGTGCTCTTCACGCCCAGCGTCGCGCCCTTCACCCGCGGCATGCTCTCGCTCGTCCACGCCGACCTCAAGTCAGGCGTCACCGAGAACGACATCCGAGCAACCCTGGAAGATGCCTACGCCGATCGCCACTTCGTTCGCTTGCTGCCCAAGGGCACGTGGTCCAGCGTTGCCGCCGTCGAGCGCACCAATTACGCCGACATCTCGCTGACATTCGACGAGCAATCGAGCCACGCCGTGCTGAGCTGCACGCTGGACAACCTGCTCAAGGGCGCCTCGGGACAGGCCTTGCAGGCCGTGAATATCCGCCTTGGTCTCGATGAACGCGCGGGCCTGGTGCCCGGCGTGGCGGG
>JAUHYE010000117.1 GCA_030426395.1 Phycisphaerae bacterium | reverse complement strand
GTTGAGATCATGGGGTGCCGTGCTCCACACGATGACGGCAGACGGACACGACCGGGCCGTGGTTGGCACCCAGGTCCTCTGCCACGCGGCGCTGATGAGTTATGCGCTGTCGGTTCGTTCGCTCGGACTCTCCCCGAAAGAACTGCGTGCCGTCGAAACGCCGAACTCTCGTATCCTGACTGCCTTGGCCGCGAGGCTCTCCCAAAGCGATCCGGAGCTCTACCTGTCGATCCAACAATCCGCGGATCAGCATCCTCGCGCAGCGATGGTGCGAGCGGCCAGTCAGGTGTCCAACAGCGTCGAGCACGATGGGGCCTTCGCGGCTCTGGTCCAAGATATTGTCGAATGGCTCGGGGACGACGCCGAGGCATATCGCAGCTTGGCGCAGGGGCTCATGGCCAGGCTCCAAGAGATCGACAGAACCGCTGATACGACCCGAGCATCTCAAGATAAGCAACTGTCATCCGGCACAGATTGATCCATGCGTCGCAGGTCCCTCCTACTCTGGAGCAATCCCGTTGCCATGGCGTTGGACATCGAAAAGGCGGTCACCGTTCGCATCATCGAGTTGCTCGAACCCCGCACGGAGCCCTGGTCGCGTTCCATCGGCGGCGGTGAGGGCAAGCAGGCCGTCGAGCAATCGGACGCCTACATCGAGGGATGGCGCAAGAAGCTCGCCGGCGGTGAGAAGCTGGTGGTCCATGCCGCCCCGAGCGGTCGGACCTAGATGTTCAGTCGCGAGCGAACCCGACCGTGGCCCAAAGGCCCAGGCCGAGTAGGAGGGATTGGAGGGCGACGACGATCTGACCGCTGAAACTGCGCCCCGTGGCGCACCACATGGCAAAGTGCTCGCAGTTGGCGGTGAAGAGGTTGTAGCCGGAGCGACCCTCGGCCCACAGAGCGCGGTAGAACGAGACCTCGCGTGTGTAATCGCCTGGCACGAGACGAACCACACCACCGGCCGCGAAGTCACACAGCCATTGCCGGCACACCCGGCCGCCGCGGCTCGGTCCGGCGTGCACCATGACCTGATCATCCCCGAGATAGACGCCGTAGTGCCAGAAGAAGACGCACCAGACGCGGATGACATCGCCTGGTTGGAGAGAGGGGGATTGCTGATGCATGACAGAATTCCTTGCCGCCTATCGGGATGGCCGACGAGACGTGGTGCGATCGAGCACTACACTTGTGCTCGCAATTGTGTATATCGTATGCGATAGCAACCGACTTGAGGCGACCGGCATGAAATTCCATATCACGGGCGATCACATCGCGGATATCCGGACCATGATCGGCCTGACGGCCGACCAGTTCGCCTCCGTGCTGGCGGTCCACCCTGGCACCGTCCGGCGGTGGGAGGGGGCGGGTCCGGAATTGGTCGCCGTCGATGGCGTTGCCGCGGAGGTCCTTGCACGGCTGGCTCGGGAGGCTCAGGGCGTCGATCCCGAGACGATGGAGCAAGTCGGCGAACGCGTGGCCAACGCCCTGCTGATGGGTAGCGCGGTCGCCGGCCTGTTCGTGCTGCTCAAATGGCTGCTGGACGAGGAGTAGGGGCCGAGTCGATTATGGTGAGGTCGTTCGCAAGGCCAGCTGCTCCTGTGCCCACGACCGCCACCTCGCGTCCTGACCCTCCAGGCTCAGCACGCGGAGCCGATCGAGCGTCTCATCGGTGGCGCGTCCAGCACGGACTTCGAGCCTGGTCAGCGCCTGGACCGTGGGGCGGTGCCCGGGATGGACTTCCAGAGCCCGCCGATACTGGGCGATGGCGTCGTAGGTGCGGCCCGCCTTCTCCAAGGTCAGTGCCAAGTTCATGCGCGGATCGGGATGGCCGGGCATAAGCTTGCGGGCCCACTCGAACTCGTTGGCAGCCTCGTAAAGCTCGCCGCGTTCGAGCAGCAGGACACCAAGGTTGTTGTGGGAGGGGCCGTGGTACAGGTCCTGGGCGAGGGCGTCGCGCAGCAACTGCTCGGCCCGCTCGGAATCCTCGCCCATCAACTCCACGGCCCGGCTCGCGAGTTGCTGGGCCTTGTCGGTGTTGCGGCGGATGGGGGGCTGGTCCACGTAGGGGCTGGGAGAGGCGCTCTGGCAACCGGCCAGTGTGACCACCACCAAGACCCCGAGGAACCAATGCGGGCATGTTCTGGTCACGGCGTGCTCCCCATAGCCCCCATGGCCTCCCCGTCCCGCATTGCCTCCCGAACCGCCTGCGGGGGCTGGTACGTGCGCACCATGAGCGCGGTGGCATCGTAGTGGTTGCCCTGGGCCTGCCTCGAGCGGGAGAGCTCGATCCTGGTGACCGTCCAGTGCGGACGGTCGGCGTGCAGGCGTCCGAAGAACACGCCCAGCTGGGCGGGCGTGATCGAGTCCAGCGTGAGTTGCAGCGTCTGTCGCCGCAGCGTCGCGTCGGCCAGCGCGGCGTCGTTGCGTTCGTCCAGGGACCGCAGCACGCGGTCTGGCAGCCCGGCGGCGGCGATCGTGTCGGCGATCTCGGCCAGCGCATCGGCGCGCGTGCCGACGGCCGAGCTGCCCTTCGAACCCAGGTGGGCACGCAATTTCTCGATGGCGTCGACCTGATCGGCCACCTGGTAATAGGCCGACACGGCACGATCTTGCGTGGCGGCGGCCTTGCGCCACCGCGTCATCGACCATCCGGCCAAGGTCGCGGCCACGACGAGCACGAGCACGGGACCCAGGCCTAGCAGTCTGGTTCTCATCGGCCGCTCTCCTCGTTGTGCCGCAAGGCCACTTCCAGTGTGGCGGCCTCGCCTCCGCGTTGGGCCGCGCTGCGCACCTGCGGCAGCTCGGCCGCAAACCCCGGCACGCCGGTGAGCGCATCGGCGAAGGCCATGGCTTGGCCGCGGCTGGCAAAGCCCGCGTGCAGGAGGATGCGGTCGCCGGTGGCTTCCAGCCGCTCGACCTGCGGATCGAAGCCCTGGGGCCAGTGCTCGAGCAGCGCTGCCAGGATGAACCGCCCGTCGGGAGGAGCGTCCGACCCGTCGGCCTTGGCCAGGGCGGCCAAACGCCGCAGCTCCCCAGTCAGCGCGAGCTCGGGAGGCGCGCCATCGGGCATGCGTGGCAGGGCCTCGTGCGCCAAGGCTCCCGTGGCCGCCTCGACATCGGCCCCTTGAGCGAGCAGCACTTCGCTCCGGCGGTGCGCGCCATAGGCCAGAGCGACCGATGCGGCGATGGCCATGAAGAGCAGGACACGGCGTCGGATCCGACGCTGCGTGCCTACACGAATGGGCTGGTTCGGGCCGCGGAGGAACTCGAACGAATTCACATTTGTACCTGGCGCCTCGGAGTGGACAACAGCGGGTAGGGCCTCGGGCATCGCGCTGGTCGCGCCCTGCACGAGCCACCCGTCGGCCTTCTCCCGGTCGACTGCCAGAACAACGAGTTGGCCGGCAACGGCCTTCCATGCGATGGCCAATTCGTCGATAGGCCTCGGCAGTTGGCCCTCGGCGGTGTACGCGGCGACGCGATCGTTCACATGTCCCGGTGGACATGGCATGATGGCGACGTACACCTCGTCGATGGGGACACGGACCAGGTCCCTCTCTCCTGTGGGAGGAGCAGAAGTGGGAATTGTGTTGGTCATGGGGCGCCGTCCTCCAGGGCGAGTAGGCGTTCGCGTCCGGAGAGTTCCAGGAGCACGGTGCGATCGGTCACTTCGCGGACGATAACGCGCCCCACGCGATCGTCGGACGCCGCGAGTACCAAGCGCTGCTCGACGGGGTCGTACAACGCCGCCCGCCACCGCCCGCCGTCCCGATCATCCTGGACGATGGCGACGAGCGTGAGGTTGATCGTGGCCGGTGGTGTCGGCGGTGGGGTGGTGGGGATGGTTGTTGCCTGCTCTGCCGCCGGAGAGGATCCCTGCGGAGGCACGTGCCACAGGTTCTGGTCGTAGACCGAGGCGTCCATGGGCGGGGCATGGGCGATTTGCGGTGCTGACTCCTGGTGTGGCCCGTCGAGCACAACCGGGGCCGCGGTGATCGGCCCCCACGCCCACCACACTACGGTTGCAAGCGCGACGGCCGCGCATGCGGCCACGATCCCGGTCTTGACACGCTCGCGGGCCAACCGGTTCATGGGGTGGATCCTGTTGGCGGCGGCTCGGGATGCGGCTCCCACAGGATCGGCGTGCGCCGCTGGAGCATCCAGTCGCCGCTGACGCGGGTCCACACGGTCCACCAGGACCGACGCACGCCGCCGATGGCGATATCGATGCGGATACCCCAGCTCTCGCTGGAAGATGTGATCTGCACGCGTTGCCCACCGGGGCCGCCATCCCGAGAGATCGGTGGGGGACCGCCGTGCTCGCCCCGTGCGCGTCGGTCCATGATCTGCTCGAAGCCGCCACGTCCGGCCAGACGCAGGGCCTGGGCCAGCAGCGGCGCGGGCGTCGTGTTGGCATTGAGCCGGACGGTCGGCTGGGCCGAAGGGCGCTCGGCGGTGGCGACCATGGCGCCCAACGCGGGCTGGGCCGATGAGGGCGAGGGGAACACCAGCCGCCCGCCGGCCACCTGAGGGATCGCGTCGAGGCCGGCGGGGTCGACGTCGAGTGCTCCCAGGCGGGCTCGCACATCGTCGGCCAGCAGGAGTTGCAGGGGCGTCCCGCCGCGCACGGCGTCGGCCGGGAGCATGCCGTGCAGGTCCCAGGCCGTGGCTCGGATGGTGGCTTGGAGTCCGCTCAATTGGAACGTGTCATCGAACACGGCGACCATCGGCTGGGTGATCCCGGGCGGGAGTACGACCCGAGTCGAATCGCGGCGCAGCCAGTCGAGGATGGGCACCGAGGCGGCCTGCACGAGATCATCGGCCAGCGCGCCGTCGTGGTGGGAGCGTTCGGCCTGCACGGCCACCGAGACGCGCGAGGCGGCGATGGCGATGACGGGCACCGTGGCGACCACCAGGGCCAGCACGAGTAAGAGGGCAGCGCCGCGGTGGGGTCGAACGTTGGGCGAGCGCGGGTTCATGGGAGGCGAAACTCCCGTGTGAACACGCCATCGCCGTCGGTGACGCGGACCAGCAGCGTGCGGTCGGAATCGAGAAGCTTGGCCCCGAAGCCGTCCACGCCGAGGCGTTCTGCACTGTACTGGCATGCGACGCGATGGCCCTCGGCTCGGGTCACGATCGTGAGCACGCCGTTCTCGACCATGGCGCGACGCCGGGGCATCGACTCGTGCTCGACGAGCAGATCCTGTGCGATCCGGTCGAGCGTCCGCTCGGCACGCGAACGGGACTCGATATCCGCCGCGATCGCCGGCACGTCGCGCAGCAGCGGCATCAGGAAGGAAACCGCGGCCCCGGCGGCCATGGCGGTGAGGGCCAGGGCCAGGAGCATCTCCAGCAGCGTGAAGGCCCGCCTCATGGCGCCCCACCCGCACCAGACTGCCGGATGTCTTCTTGGACGCGGAGCCATCGCGCGACCGACTGGTTCCCGCTGGCGAACTCGAACCACATCCCTTCTTGGTCGTGTCCGCCCCGGCCGCGTGCGGTGATGGTCAGGTCCAGATCCCGCACGGGTAGAAGAACCTCGCCACCGGCCGCCATTCCTGCCGCGTCGAACCCGTACGCCGTTGGGCTGCGGACCAACTCGTTGACGATCGCTGAGAGTTGGTCGAGCCGTACTGTGTCGGACCCCTGCAACCCCACCGGATTCTCATGACCCTGCGTGATCCCGGCGATGGCCGACGCCACGCCCGTGGCGGCCAGTGCGAGCAGGGCCGTAGCCAGCACGACCTCCAGCAGCGTCAGGCCATGGCGGGTCACGGCGAGAGCTCCACACGGCGATCGCCGATGCTCAGGATCAACCTGGCCCTGTCCGAGCGGCCGAGCCGATCGATTCGGACACCATCGTCCATGCCCTCGATCATGACGCCGTCGGGCCACTCGCGTTCGATGCCGATCCGGCCGTGCCCGTCACGCACGACCAGGCGGCCGTCTTCCAGCCTGAGCGTCGCCGGACCATCGCTCAGGGCGACCAGCCGGGCCATCGCGCGGACCTCCAGCAGCGTCTGCTCGGCACGCGGGAGCGGATCGCGGGCTCCCGAGAGTGCGGCGGCCCCCAGGGCCATCGCGAGGGCGGCCAGCGCGCATGTGGCCAGCGTCTCGACGAGCGTGAAGCCGCGATGGAGGCGGCGTGGGCTCATTGCCCTTCCTCCCGCAGATCGAGCGAGCTGAGGTCCGCGTCCTCACCCTCACCACCCACTCGGCCGTCTGCGCCCAGGCTGATGACCTCGAAGGGGTGCCCGTCGGGCCCGGGCACGACCAGCTGCATCATGTTGCCCCACGGGTCGCGGGCCGCGTCGAGCGGGAGGTGGTAGCTGGCCGAGGGCGGGGTATCGACCAGGATCTGGAGGCTCTCGGGCCAGCCGCCCATTGCCACGTGGTACATCTCGACCTTCGCCTTCGCCCCGGCCACGGCCGTGCGGGCCAGCTCACGCTTGCCCTGGCCGAAGGCGGCGGTCAGGCCAACGGTCAGCGTGGCGGCCAGTATGCCCAGCAGCACGACCACGGCGAGGACTTCGACGAGTGTCATCGCATGGTGTGCGCGGTAGACAGAGCTGGTGCCCGATTCGGTACGACGCATCACAACACCTCGCGCAGCTTGAGTAGGGGCAGGATGGCCGAGAGTACGACTACACCGATTATGGCCGCCAGCATGATGATGGCCGCGGGCTCGATGAGCCCGGCGAGCCGATCGGTCAACCGCTTAGCCCGGCGTTCCAACCGGTCGGCCAGCCGTTCGAGGAGGTCGGGAAGCTCACCGGCCGCCTCGCCCGCCTCGACCAACCGGCGCATGTCGTCGGCGAACCAGTGCGGATCGTCCAGGGCGTCGGCCAAACGCTCGCCCGCCTCGACCCGGCTCGCTGCACGCTCGAGATTGACCTTCAGGCTCGCCGCGATGGGGCCGTTGAAGGTCTTCGACGCGGCGCGCAGGGCCTCGGTCAGCGGCACGCCAAGCCGTGTCATGGATTGCAGCTCCCTTGCCAAGCGTGCCAGCGCCATCCCTCGCAGGGCCTGGGGGACGACGTGGCGCATGGGATCGGGCCAGCCCCGATCGTTGCTGGAGATGCTTCGGATCGCCCATGCCACGAGTAGCAGGATCGAGATCAAGCCGGCGAGCACGATCGCCCACCATTTGGCGAGGGCCTCGCCCATGGCGATCACTCCCGACGTGAGCGCGGGTGGCTCGACGTTCGCCTGTTCGAGGATGCCGACCAATCGCGGCAGCGGTCCCAGGGCAAGGAAGATCACGACCGCGATGCCGGCCACCGCGACGATGGCCGGGTAGGCCAGCGCCGAGGCCAGCTTGCCCGCCAGTTCCCCGGCACGGGTGTGCCGATCGGCCAGCGAGCGCAGGGCGTGGGCCAGTTCGCCACGGGCCTGCCCGGCCCGCACCACGGCGACCTCGGCGGGGTCGAACCAGGCGGGCTGCTGCTCGAACGCGTCGGCCAGTGGTGTGCCCGAGCGCACCGCGTCCCCGAGGTGCAGCAGCATCCGCCGCAGCGCCGATTGCTTCGATCTGGATCCCGCAAGCGTGCCCAGCCCCTCCGCCAGTGGCACACCGGACGCCAGAAGCGTGGCCAACGCATCGAGGGTCTCCGCCTTGGCATCGCGGCGTCGGCTGCGGAGAAGGCCATGGCAGGACGTAGCCAGGGAGGACGACGGTGCGAGCCGTTCGCGGGCGACCGGGCGCACGTCGAGCACCGTCAGGCCGATCCGCCGCAGCGACGCCCGGGCCGCGCTGGCCGTGTCGGCGGCCAGCTCCCCCTTGCGGGTCAGGCCTCCGGTCGTCACCGCCTTGTACCGCCAGAGGCTCACGGGATGGTTCCTTGAACGGCCTCGATCGCATCGAACGCCTCGTCGCCCACCGACGCGACGCGGGCCACCTCCTGGCGGGTGGTGATGCCGGCTTCCACCAACCGGCTCCCCTCGTCGTGCAGCGACCGCATGCCCGCGGCCTTGCCGACGCCCCGTAACGCGTTGGCGGTGATGCCCGCCGCGATCCGATCGCGCATGGATTCGTTCACCACAAGCAGCTCGTAGAGGCCCACCCGCCCGAGCAGGCCGGTGCCATAGCACGCCTCGCAGCCCCTCCCTCCGCACGGCTGGTGTACACACCGTACGAGCCGCTGCGCGAGCGCGGCAGAGAGCGAAGCCGAGACCAGGTACGGCTCCACGCCCAGGTCGACCAATCGTGTCACCGCCGTCGCCGCGTCCGAGGTGTGGAGCGTCGAGAGCACAAGGTGCCCGGTCAGGCTCGCCTGGATGGCCACCTGGGCCGTCTCCAGGTCGCGGACTTCGCCCACCATCACAACGTCTGGGTCCTGCCTCAGGATGTGCCGCAGGCCGCTCGCGAAGGTAACCCCCTTCTTGGTGTTGATCTGGGCCTGGCTGATGGCCACGTGCGGGCCCGAGAGGTCGTACTCGATGGGGTCCTCGATGGTCATCACGTTCAGGTCGCGCGCCGATCGTTTGGCGGTCCACCGCAGCGTGGCGTACAGCGTCGTCGTCTTGCCACTGCCCGTGGGGCCGGTGGAGAGCACGATCCCGCTCGAACGCGAGCACGCCGCCAGCCACCTGCGCTGGACATCCTCGGGCATGCCCAGGGCCGCGAAATTGTCCAGGTCGAGCGTGCCCGCGGGTTCGAGCAAGCGGATCACCACGCGTTCGCCAAACGCCGTCGGCAGGCTGCTCAGTCGCAGGTCGATGGTGCGAGCCGAATCCCCGCTGCCAATGGTCACCGTGGCGCGACCATCCTGGGGCACGCGCCGCTCGGCCACGTCCATGCGGCCCATCACCTTCAGCCGGCTGGCGATCGGACCGCTCAGTGAGCCCGGCAGGTCGCGGACGTCACGCAGCGCCCCATCGACCCGCATCCGGATCAGCAGGCGGTCTTCCAGAGGCTGCACATGCACGTCGCTGGCCCCGCGCGTCGCGGCGTGGAAGAGCATCCAATCGACCAGCCGAACAACCGGCGCCTTGCCCGAGGTCGCCAGCAGGTCCCGGTCGTTCTCGGCCAGGGCACGCTCCAGTTCTTCATCGGGCGTGTCGATGACTAGATCGTCTGGTTTGGTTTCGGCCGCCTCCTGATGAACATGGGCGTACGCCGCATCAATCCGCTCGGCCAGAAACTTCGCTTCGACCAACTCGTGCCTCGCGGCTTCACCAAGACGCGCGGCGACATTGTGCAGCACGGTCTTCGGGGTGCCCTCGGCGTGATGAAGGACGAGCCATTTGCCGTCTCTCTGCCCGAGCACCAGGTGCTCGCGGGCGAAGTCGCGCGAGATGAGCCGCGTGAAGGCCCCGCACACCGTTGGCACGGTGGCCGTCACCGGATTACCCGTGGTTCGACGACCGGGAAGCCATCGTCGATGGCAAGCTCCCCGGCCATGTCCTGGCTCACATGCTTGAGGTATGCGAAACCGTCCCCGCGTGCGATCGTGGGCCGGATGAACACGTAGAACTTGGTCCGTCCCGACGACCGGGACCGGTTCTTGAAGAGCTCGCCCAGCCACGGGATGTCGCCCAGCAGCGGCACTTGGCTCTCGGCTTCCCCTTGGGTGATGGTCTCCAGCCCGCCCAGCAC
Source organism: Phycisphaerae bacterium (assembly GCA_030426395.1). Classification (GTDB taxonomy): domain Bacteria; phylum Planctomycetota; class Phycisphaerae; order Phycisphaerales; family UBA1924; genus JAHCJI01. The sequence continues at coordinate 691 of JAUHYE010000117.1, read as the reverse complement.
GATGGCGTGGCCGTCGGGGATCGTCGCGATCGACGTGATGCTGTTCTCCTGACGCGGTGGCGGCACCGACGCGCTGGCCGACTCGCCCACGAACTGGCTCAGGCTCACGGCGTATTCGAGCAGCAGGTGGTCGCCCTCGGCGATGCGCGGCGTCACCGTGATCTGTGTGCCCGCCGACGCCGAGCCGCCGAAGCTGGTAGTCGCCACCGTGTCGCTCGCGTTGGTCGAGATGAACGGCTCCTCGCGCACGGCGTCGAGGGTGGCCGTGGCCGCGTTATCCACCAGCACGCGTGGCAGGCTTAGCGAGCGGCCCTGGTTGACCGTTTCGAGAGCCCGGACGACCACGGCGAAGTCGCCCGGGTCGAGCACCACGCCGGTGAACCCGGCGCCGTCGCCCGCGTCGCGGCCGCCATCGGAGGTGCTGGTCGAGAGCCCGAAGAGCGAGGCCAAACGGATCCGGATGTCGCCGGCGACCTCGATCTTCTCGAGCTCCACGCCAAGGTCGAGCGTCTGGCCCTCGGTCAGGCTCACCATCGTCACGTCGAGCATGACCTGGGGCTGGCGGATGTCCAGCTCGCGGACCAGGCCGGCGACCTTGTCCAGCACCCCCGGCGGCCCGATCGCCAGGATGCGGCTGGTCGCTTCGTCGGCGACCAGCGAGACCGTCAGGCCATCGATCTGGATGGCGTCG
>JAUHYE010000116.1 GCA_030426395.1 Phycisphaerae bacterium | reverse complement strand
GACCATGTACAGGACTGAGACGGCCACGCCGGCAGCGGTGAACCCTTCGGTCGAGCCCTGCAACGCGGCGGCGAGTGTAGAGGCCGAGAAGCTATGGCTCCAGCCCGTGCCGCCGGGCACCAGCCAATCCCAGCCCCATCTGAGAGTGGCGACGTGGTAGAAGATGAAGAGGATGCCGATGTAGCCGGTGATGCGTTGGAGGGTGTACCGCCAGTTGTCCTGGTAGCTGTAACGCTGGATGTTGGCCTTGCCCGTGGTGGCGTAGAAGACACCCAGGATGCTGTGGAATGCGATGGACAGCCACAGCACGATCTCGATCAACAGCAGGTGGGGCACCTGCTCGTTGATGTACGAGACCTCGTGCTGGAAGTACTGCACGCCGCCCTCGGCCACCGACAGCCCCTCGCCCTCGCCACGCAGGGCGAAGCGGCCCCAGGCGAGCGACGAGTTCGTCGTGAGGTGGGCGATGAGGAACACGCCGATGGGCACGATGCCCGTGAGCGAGTGCAGGCGGCGGAGCAGGAAGTACCGCTGGACCTGCGCCTGGGTTGGTGTCGAAGGGGTAACTGATCCGCTTGCCACTCGTGGGCTCCTCTTGAGTTGTCTGGGACGGGGTCGCTCTGCTGTTATCGGCACGGCCCCCGGCCAACGTGAGCCGACCTGAGGACCAACTCAGGATCACACGCCCGAGATTCCGGGCCCCTGAGGGCTGCCGCCCTTGCCAACATCGACTTGCTGGGCCCGGCCCTCGGCGATGGCCTTGTCAACGGCCTTGTTGACCTCGATGAACTGGAGCCGGAGTTCGTGGGCGGTTTGCTTGACGACCTCTTCCTCTTCTTCCGTCAGATTGCCCTTGGTCTTCTCTTCGAGAGTGCCGAGCAGATCGACGTGGAACTTGGCCAGATCCATGGCGACCATGGCTCGGCCGGTCTGGGGATCGGGGAAAGCCCCCATATAAAGCAACGCCTGGGTGGCAAGGATCTGGACGATCCCCATGATGTCGGCCGGGGGAAGCTCCCGCTCGGCGGCCTGCTCTGCCTTCTGTTTTTCCTGATCGGAGAGCTTCTGGCGCTCCGCCTCGGCCTGGCTTTTCCAGTCGGAATCGATGATCAGCTTCGGCTCGTTTTCCTGGTCGGCCACGGCGCCTCCTTCGTTGGCTTGGTCTTCGTCCGGGCATCGGCCCGTGGGCGCGAATACCCTCGCGGGTGAGCGTAGGCGGAACTGGAGACTTCTTGGCCGATCTTCGCAAGATGTGCGGGACTTTGCGCACGCCGATGGTGCTGTCCGTGGCGATCCTGGCGGGTTGTGGCGGACCCAGTGGCGGCGAGCGGGCGAACCTGGGGCCCCAGGACTTCCTGGCAGACACCCGCGCGACCGCGCCCCGGCCCGGACTTGACCAAGTGCTGACGCCGGGCGGGGGCGGGCGGATCGAGCCGCTCGACGCCTCGAAGTTCAGAGCGGCCGAGGGCACCATGGTCGTGCCTCCGGCCGTGGACCCCGGAGAGTTGACCGGCCCGGGAGTGTCCGAAGTCGTGCAGCCCAAGCCGGGCGTCGTGTTGTTCGACGTGAAGGTGGGCGAGGTCAACAACAAGCCGATCTTCGCCGCCGAGTTCCTCCGGCCGGTCGCCCAGCGTTTGCGGGCTCTGGCGTACCAAGAGGTGACGATGCCCGGGGGCGACTCGTTCGAGGAGCTCAAGCCACGGTTGCAATGGCAGACCGAGGCCGCGGCCATCATCGACGACCAACTCATCACGTTCGTCAATAACGAATTGGTCATCGCCCAGGGCCTGGCAAGCTTCACGCCCGCGCAGCGGAGCGGGCTTCGGAACTTCCTTGGCATCGCCCGGACGAATTTGGAGCAGAGCGCGGGAGGCAGCATTACACGGGCCGTGCGAAACCTGGGCACTGGGCAGACACTCAGCGAGTATCTCCAGGGCGTCCGCAACGAGCAGTTGATCAACAAGTTTGCCGACGACCTTCGGCGAAGCGTGGTCGTCACGCGCAGCGATGTGGAGCGAGCGTACCTACGCAAGTACGGCAACGAACGCGTCAAATCGACCATGAGCTACCGGTGGATCCGTGTGCGGACGAGTGACGCCGAAGGGGTGGCCCGTATTTCCGATCGGCTGTCGCGGGGCGAGGCCTTCGCTACGGTCGCCACGGACGAGGCGAACGGCTCGCAACGGTTGGACGGTGGTCTCGCTCAACCGATCAAGTTCGACGGCAAGTTTGTCGACGCAACATTCTTCCCTGGAGATCCGGAGATCGACGCCGCCTTGCGCAAGCTCACGCCCGGCGAGTTCGCAGGGCCGTTCCCGGGCGAGAGGTTCACGAACTGGATATACCTCGAGAATATCGAGATCGGCTACAAGACGTGGGCTGAGGCGCAGAGCGAGATCCGGCAAGAGCTGTACGCCACACGGATCGACCAGGCTTACAAGCGTGAGATGCTGCGATTGTACGAGCAGGCGGGCCTCGACGACCTGGCCAACATGCGCGACGAGTTGCTCATGGTTGCGACCGACTGGTTCTACCCGGTTCAGTAAAGGCGATGAGTGCGCACTGGACGACGCGACAAGCTCGGGCCCAAGGGCGAGCGTGCCGCGGCCAGGTACCTGCGCCGCAAGGATTTCAAGGTGCTGGGGCGGAATCTTGAAACCAGGTTCGGCGAGGCGGACCTGTTGTGCGAAGCGCCCGGTGGGTGCGTCGTGGTGGTCGAGGTGAAGGCCCGGCGGTTTCGGGGCCTCCACCCGAGGCATCGGTGACGCTGACGAAGCGGCAGCGGCTCGCGAGAATCCTGGAGTTCCTGGTCAAGCAGAACGGGTGGCAGGATCGGCCGCGACGAATCGACGTGGTGGCGGTCGAGTTCCACCCTCGGCGGTGGTTTGGGCCCAAGCCGGTGATCAGGCACTTCGAGAACGCGGTACTGCGAGGCGGCCAATCGCGTTAGTCGGCGGGGTCGGGCTTGGGATCCGACCAATCGCGGCGGCCGGCCAGGCGATCGCGGAACTGGGCCTCGACGCGGCGCTCCTGGACGATGCCGAGATCAAGCCGTAACGGCACGATAACGCTGAACATCGAGCCGCGACCCACGTCGGAGACGAGTTGGATCTCGCATTGCAGCAAGCCGGCGAGTTCCTTGGCGATCGCAAGGCCAAGCCCCGTTCCCGCGTGCTCGCGCGTTCGGCTGGCGTCGACCTGCGTGAACTTCTCGAAGACCCGTTCCTGGTCTTCGTGCGAGATGCCCGGGCCATTGTCGATGACACTGATGCGCACGCGGTCGGTGCCGTTGGCGTCGGTCAGCCTCTCGGCTCGTAGCTCGACACGCATGGGACCGGTAGAGCCAGGAGCGCCGGTGAACTTGACGGCGTTGGAGAGGAAGTTGAAGACGACCTGCTGGAGCTTCTTGGGGTCGGTCTCGATGACGGGCAGGTCGGGCTCGACGTGCTGGACCAGCTCGATGCCGCGGCGCTGGGCGAGGGGGTCGACCAGGCCGCTGAGGGTCTCGCAGAGCGTGGGAACGCTGACGGCTTGGACGTTGAGCTCGAAACGGCCTGCCTCGAGCTTGGCCATCTCGAGTAGGCCGTTAATCATCTCGAGGAGGTCGCGGCCGGCGGTATGGATGTACTGGAGGTACCGCAGGCGTTTGGCGCGCTTCTCTGGTGTTTCCTCGACGCCTTGGTCGCTCGCCTGGGCGATCTCGAGGAGGAGCTCGGCAAAGCCGTTGATGGAATTGAGCGGCGTGCGCAGCTCGTGGCTGACGTTGGCCAGGAAGTCGCTCTTGAGGCGGTTGGCCTCGAAGAGGACCTTGTTGGCCTCGGCCAGTTCGCTCAGGCGGCTCTCGAGAGCGCTTCTGGCGTTGCGGAGGCGCTGCTCGTTGGTTTGCAACGTGGCGAGCATGTTGTTGAAGGCGCTGGCAAGCTCTTCGAACTCGTCGTGGGTCTGTACGTCGACGCGGTGGGCCAGGTCGCCCTCACGCACCTTGTCGACGCCCTGGCGGAGCACGTCGACCGGCTTGAGGATGATGCGATGCAAGAGCACATAGAACAGCCCCACCGCCACGGCGAGCACGGCGGCACCGGCGTTGAGCAGGTAGATGGCGTTGACGGCCATGAGCCAGGCCGCGCCCTCGGCGGGGCGCTCGAGCACGATCAAGCCCAACAGCGGGCCGGGCGTGGGCGGCTGATCAGGCTCGGCCCCCGGTATCGAGGGGCCGCGGATGGCTCGGGCGTATCGCTCGGTGCGTTCGGTGCGGGTGAGGATCTGCCAGCGGTAACGCCAAGTATGGTCCTGGAGTTCGACGCGGGGCGCGCCCTCTCGCTCGAATCGGGCAAGGGCCCGGCGGATGAAAGGGTCGCCTTCGGCATGGTCATGGGCAGACTCGGTGTCGTACCACGCCGCGGTGATGCCCAGCCGATCGGCCGGCTCGCCTGGCGGCGGCATGTCGGGGGCAGCTGCCCGCCACGAGTCGACCATCTGGCGGCTGAGCTGGAGCTCGCCGCTGCTGACCAGGGCGCTCATGCGCAGCCAGGCGACCGTCAGGGCGATTACAATGATGAGGACGAGGGCGGCCCCGAACAGAACCAACGCCTTATCGGCCAGGGCCATGCGGCGGATGCGGTTGATGATGGCTCCGGCCAGCTTGAACATGCGGCCCGATGGTAGTTCGGGCCGCGGGCGGGGCGCGTACGATGCCCGCCTATGCCCCGTGTGTACCTCGAAACCTTCGGATGCCAGATGAACGAGCTCGACAGCGAGCTGGTGGCCGGCCGGCTGGCACAGCTCGGCTACGCCATGACGCGTGAGGCCGAGACGGCCGACGTGCTGCTGTACAACACCTGCTCGGTGCGTGAGCAGGCCGAGCAGAAGGTGTGGAGCCGGCTGGGCGAGTTGAAGAAGACCAAGAAGAGCCGGCCCGGGCTGGTGGTTGGCGTGCTGGGATGCATGGCCGAGCGCGATGGCGCCGACCTGATGAAGCGGATGCCGGTGGTCGACATCATGTGCGGCCCGGGTGAACTCGACAAGCTTCCGGAATTGCTGGACAACGCGGTGCGGACGAGGGCATCGCTGAATGGCGACCAGTCGGCCAGCCAGGCGGCGCTCCAGGGCAACACGAGCCGGCGGAGCCAGACGCTGGCGGCGGCCGAGGACCGGCTGGAATTGCTGGACCTCTCACGGACCATCTCTCCGGTGGATCCCGACGGCAGCCACCGCAGCGCGTACGTGCGCATCACGCGGGGGTGCAACAAGTTCTGCACGTACTGCGTCGTGCCCTTCACGCGCGGGGCCGAGATCCACCGCCCGCCCGAGCACATCATCGACGAATGCAAGCGGCTGGCCTACGCGGGCGTCGTGGAAGTGACGCTGCTGGGCCAGACGGTGAACCACTACCGCTTCGAGCACGGGGCTTCAGTTTCGGTGGGCGGCGTGGTGCAGCCTCAGAAGGGGAGGACGTACAAGGGCAGCCACCATCGCGACGCGTTCGCGGGGACGAGCGTGACGACGTTCGCCGATCTCCTGCACCAGATCCACGAGCAGGTGCCGGGGATCAAGCGATTGCGGTTTGTGACGAGCTACCCACGCGATTTTGGCAACGATGTTCTCGAAGTCATGCGCGACAGCGAGCGGATCTGCCGCTACCTGCACGTGCCGGCCCAGAGCGGCAGCGATTCGGTCTTGAAGCGCATGAACCGCGGTTACACGGTGGGCGAGTATCTCGAATTCCTTGATCGGGCACGGCAATTCCTACACCAGCCGGAGATCGGCCGCCCGCTCATGCTCAGCGGTGACATCATCGTGGGCTTCCCGGGGGAAACCGACGAGGACTACCAGGGCACGGTGCGGCTGCTGGAGCAATCGCGGTACAAGAACTGCTTCATCTTCAAGTACTCGCCGCGCCCAGGCACGGTAGCGTACGACAAGATCCCAGACGACGTGCCCGAGGCGGTCAAGCGCGAGCGGAACAACCACCTGCTGAGCGTGCAGGCGCGCATCGGCGAAGCGATTGGCAACGAACAGATCGGACAGACGTTCGACGTGCTGGTCGAGGGTTTGAGCCAGAAGCAGCTCAAGGCCTCGGGCTTGACCAATGCGGCCCGGAAGCCTCGGACCATCGAGGTGACGATCGGCGGCTCAGCCGTCGCGACGGCGCCAGTTGTGGAAGAAACCGCCGAGGCGACCGGTCCGGTGCAAGTGACCGGGCGCAGTGATGGTGATTTGATCATCCACTTCGATGCGAATGACTCGACCCACGCTCGTTCGCTCGTCGGGAGCATTGTGCCGGTGCGCGTCGAGTCGGCCAGCGGGCTCTCACTGCGCGGCTGCGCGATCGATTCTTAAAGAATCGTTCATTTCTCGATGGATTCGAGCCTTTTCTGTTGGATGGGTTGGGATTCCACGAACCCTTGCCTAGTGTGACCTGACATCTTCCGGCGATGCGTTCCCGGCGCAACCGATCTCTGGTCGGCTGCTGTCGCATGCATAGCACGGGTGGCTTCTTGATACAGGCCGGAGGATGCACGCACCGAGAGGAGGCGTCGTATGACTCAAGGCTTGCAACGAGGTTTGCAGGAGCTGATGTCCGAGGATCTGCCGCAGGATTATGGCGAGAATCCGACGATCGTCCGCGAGACCGACAAGTACGTCGAGGAGTACGTCCACGGATTTGTCGAGAAGTGGGATGACCTGATTGACTGGGACGAGCGAACCAAGACGGAGGGCTCATTTTTCATCGAGGAACTCCGCCGCCGCGGCGTGAAACGCGTCCTCGACGTCGCGACGGGTACCGGTTTCCACTCGATCCAACTCATCGAGGCTGGCTTCGACGTCGTGAGCGTCGATGGCAGCCCGAACATGCTGGCCAAAGCCTTCGAGAACGGCCGCAAGCGGGGGCACGTGCTGCGAACGCGGCACGCCGACTGGCGGTGGCTGAACCGCGACGTGATGGGCCGCTTCGACGCGGTGATCTGCCTGGGTAATTCCTTTACCCATCTGTTCAGCGAGCGTGACCGCCGCAAAGCGTTGGCCGAGTTCTACTCGGCGCTCGTACACGACGGCGTGCTCGTGCTCGATCAGCGAAACTACGACGCCATCCTTGACAACGGCTTCGATAGCAAGCACAAGTTCTACTACTGCGGCGATCAGGTGTCGGCTGAGCCGGAGCACACCGACGAGGGGCTGTGTCGCTTCTGCTACAAATTCCCCGACGGGTCGGCGTACCACCTGAACATGTTCCCGCTCCGCAAGAAGTACACCCGGGAGCTTCTCGGCGACGTGGGATTCCAGCGCATCGACACCTTCGGCGACTTCAAGGAGTCGTACAAGGAAGAGGATCCCGACTTCTTCGTGCACGTCGCCGAGAAGCGGTACGACTCGCTGGAGTTGGGTGAGAACTCGCCGGAGGACCTGACCAAATGACCAGCAGCACAAGCACGCAGAAAGCCACCCAGACGGCCCGCGATTACTACAACAGTTCGGACGCCGACACGTTCTACGCCGAGGTCTGGGGCGGGCAGGACATCCACATCGGGCTGTACAAGGGCGAGAAGGAGCCCATCGCCGACGCGAGCCGGCGGACCGTGGATTACCTGGCCGATCGTGTCGCGTCACACCTCCGCGATGGTGCCGACGGCGCGACAGTGCTGGACATCGGCGCGGGTTACGGCGGCGCGGCTCGGCGACTGGTCGAACGCTTCGGCTGCAAGGCCATGTGCTTGAATCTCAGCGAGGCCGAGAACGAGCGTAATCGAGAGCTGACCAGAGAAGCCGGCATGACCGACCAGATCGAGGTCATCGACGGCAGCTTCGAGGACATCCCCATGAACCCCGGCTCGGCCGATGTCGTGTGGTCCCAGGACGCGATGCTGCACTCGGGCGATCGGCCGCGCGTGCTTCGGGAGGTTGACCGCGTGCTCAAGCCGGGCGGTCGGTTTGTCTTTACTGATCCGATGCGCAGCAACGACTGCCCCGAGGGCGTGCTCGACCCCATCCTGGCCCGCATCCACCTGAGCGACCTGGGCTCGCCTGGCTTCTATAGGGACCAGGCAAGGCAACTCGGCTGGACCGACCACGGCTTCGAGAACAAGACCGACCAACTCGTCAGGCACTACACCCGCGTGCTCGAGACGACCGAGGAGCTTGCCCCCAGGCTCGAGGGCCGGGTGTCGGCGGAGTACATCGAGAAGATGAAGGCCGGCCTGAAGCACTGGATCGAGGGCGGCAAGGCCGGGCACCTCGCCTGGGGCGTGTTCCACTTCGAGAAGGCGTAAATCCAGCATGAGCAAACAAGTCGAGGCTGTGGATACACCGGCGGACAGCATGCCCAGCGTCTCGCTGGGTCCGCACTTCACGATGCACCCGGTGGTGTTCCCGGTGGCCGCGAGCATCGTCCTGGCGCTCGTGCTGGCGACGTTGCTGCTGCCTGGCGAGGACGTCCAAGCGTTCTTCGACGGCGTAAAGGGCTGGATCGGCCTGCGTTTCGGCTGGCTGTACGTCGCGACGATGACGGCGCTGCTGGCGTTCGTCACGTGGCTGGCGCTGAGCCGGCTGGGTGCCATCAAGCTGGGCGATGATGAAGAAGAACCCGAGTTCGGGCTGCTGAGTTGGTTCGCCATGCTCTTCAGCGCGGGCATGGGCATCGGACTGGTGTTCTGGGCGGTGGCCGAGCCCGCGTGGCACTTCGCCAAGCCGCCGCCGGGAGTAGCCGAGGGGCTGAATCCGTCGCGCGTATCGATGGCGGTGACGATCTTCCACTGGGGCTTGCACCCGTGGGCGCTGTACGCGGCGGTCGGGTTGGGTCTGGCGTACTTTGGCTTTCGCAAGAAGATGCCGCTGAGCTTCCGCAGCTTCCTGCACCCGATCTTCGGCGACCGCGTGTGGGGGCGGCTGGGCGATGCGGTAGATGTGCTGGCCATCATCGCGACGCTCACGGGTGTGGCGACGTCGCTCGGCATTGGCGCGCAGCAGGTCAACGCTGGACTGGGCTTCCTCTTCGGCCTGCAACAGGGCACCGGCGTGCAGGTGGGGCTCATCGCGGCTATCACGGCGATCGCGACGGTCTCTGTAGTCATGGGGCTCAACGCGGGCATCCGGCGGCTGAGCGAGATCAATCTCGGGCTGGCGTTCGTGCTGCTCATCATGGTCGTCGTGGGCGGCGGCGTGGTGGCGTTCCTGGGCAGCACGGTCGAGAACACGGGCGCCTATCTCCAACTCCTGCCCTTCAACGCCCTGCGCACCGGCGCGGGCGGAACGCAAGGGAGCGACTGGCTCAACTCGTGGACGGTCTTCTACTGGGCGTGGTGGATCAGCTGGTCGCCCTTCGTCGGGCTCTTCATCGCGCGCATCAGCCGGGGGCGGACCATCCGCCAGTTCGTCACCGGCGTGGTGCTCGTGCCGACGCTGGTCGGTATCGTGTGGCTGAGCGCCTTCGGCGGGGCGACGCTGCGGCAGCACACCCAGCACCAGCGGCTGGCGACCGTCGCGCAAGCTGACACAAGCGCCGCGGGGTTGCCGACCTTCAGCGTGATCGAAGATGGTGCCGTAGAAGTCAGCGATGCCCGACTGACCACGCTCGAGTACGTGACCGACCCGAGCGTCACTGTCGTGACCGAGGACGGCTCGCAGAACGTCGACACCACCGCCACCGCGCTCTTCGTGCTCCTCGAATCGATGTTCCAGACCAAGTGGATCGCGATGCTCGCGGCTGGCGTTGCGACGCTGTGCATCGTGCTGTTCTTCGTCACCAGCAGTGACTCGGCGTCGATGGTCATCGATATCATCGCCAGCGGCGGCAACCCCGACCCGCCGGTGCTGACGCGGCTGTTCTGGGCCATCAGCGAGGGCGTGGCCGCCAGCGTGCTGCTCTACGCCGGCGGGCTGGTTGCGCTCCAATCCGCCTCCATCGCCGCGGCACTGCCCTTCACTGTGGTGCTGATCCTGGCGTGCGTGGGGCTGACGCGGGCATTGCTGGCCGAGCCGGTGGCGGGCCGGTGATCGCGCGGCTGATGACCGAGCAACGCGTCGATCGGTGTCGGCGCTTCGAGAGCCAGACTTGAGAGCGAGTCCCCGGTCGAAGGGACAGTCTTCATCCTGCTCGCTCCGTCGCACCGATCCGGCGGAAAAATCCGGTCCCGCGGGCAGAACTCCGGGCGTTATCGTGCCGATACAGGGGGGCAGCGGGCGGCCAAGGCCGCATGAATTGCCCAGGAATCGACCAGCGGGGACACGCCGGACATGGACAAGAACGCGAGCGAGCGGATCGAGCAGGGACACCTCTGGCTGGCGACGGATTCGTTGCCCGAGGCCACGCCGGGGTATTTTGACGTCATGGACTGGCTCGTGTCCCGCGTGGACGACTTCGAGGAGGCCATGGAGAAGATGCAAGAAGAC
>JAUHYE010000006.1 GCA_030426395.1 Phycisphaerae bacterium | reverse complement strand
TTGGGTGATCATCGGGACCGGGTGGTGGCAGCCCGTCGGAGAGAGGGGGGACGGGCTAGATCCCGACGATCTTGGGGGAGAAGGAGTTCGTTAGGCCAATGCGTCAGCTGCACCCCATGCTGTTGCCGCAGTTCAGGCACTTGTAGCAGGTGCCATTGCGAACGGTGATGGTGCCGCACACGTCGCAGGCCGGGGCGTCGGCCATGCTCTCGAGCATCGAAGAAAGCTGGGCCGCCTCGCCGGTCTTCGTCTCGGTCGACCGGCTCTTGCGAGCGCCCGCCTCGGTGGCCACCGCCGAGCGCACGCTGGGGACGACCACCTCGACGGCGCTGCTGGCCTTGGCCGCCCCACCGCCCTGACCCGAGCCGTCTCGGGCCTCGGGGTTGGCGTCGCGGGTCGCCCGGGCGGCGATCTCGACGCGCCCGCCAGACCCCTCCGTGGGTCCGGCGAGCGAACGCAGACGGTCGGGCGTCCCTGCTCCAGACTCGCTCTTGGTGCTCTCGGCCTCGCTGCTCTTGCCGCGATTGGGCGTGTTGGCCTCGCGATAGCCCGGGATGAACTGGATGCCCAGCCAGCGGAAGATGTAATCCACCAGGCTCTTGGCCAGCGGGATGTCGCGGTTGGTGGTCATGCCGGCCGGCTCGAAGCGCTGGTGCGTGAACTTGCGAACCAAGCTCTCCAGCGGCACGCCGTACTGCAACGCCACGCTCACCGCCGTGCCCAGGCTGTCCATCAGGCCGCCGATGGTCGAGCCCTCCTTGGCCATGGTGATGAACAGCTCGCCGGGCAGGCCGTCCTCGTAGAGCCCCACGGTGAGGTAGCCCTCGTGGCCCGCGATGTTGAACTTGTGCGTGATCGACCCGCGCGTGTCGGGCAGGCGGCGCCGCATCGGTCGGTGCACGATCCGCTCGACGGTCTTGATCGTGACCTCGGCCTCTTCCTTCGCAACAGACTCGGCCGCCGCGACGGTGAGCTCCTCGACCTCTTCGAGCGCCTCGGCCTCGCCCAACTCGTCGATCTCGATGACGTCCTCGAGATCAACCTCGATTGCAACCACCTCGGACTTGTCTTCCTTCGCGTCGCTCTTGGTGCTCAGCGGCTGGCTGAGCTTGCAGCCGTCGCGGTAGAGCGCGTTGGCCTTCAGCCCCAGCTCCCAGCTCAGGCGGTAGCAATCCTTGATGTCCGCCACGCCCGCGTCGTTGGGCAGGTTGATCGTCTTGCTGATGGCCCCGCTGATGAACGGCTGGGCCGCCGCCATCATCCGGATGTGGCCCTGGGGCTCGATGTACCGCGTGCTCAGCGGGCCGCAGGTGTTGGCGCAATCGAACACCGGCAGGTGCTCGGCCTTCAGGTGCGGGGCGCCCTCGAGCGTCTGCGTGCCGCAGACCTTGAGGTTCAACTCGCCGAGTTGCTCGGCCGTCAGCCCCAGTTCACGCAGCAGGTTGAAGCCCGGCTTGGCCTTGGCCACCTCGGCATCGACACCCGCACGCTCGAGCACCTCGTCGCCCAGCGACCACGCGCTGAAGGCAAAGCCCAGCTCGAACACGCCGGGCAGCGCGTCGGTGATGGTCTTGAGGTCCTGCTCGGTCAGCCCCTTGCCGCGCAGCCACTGCGCCAGCGTCTGACCGATCTGCGCGCCCGGCACGCCGTCGGGCAGCTCGACCTCCAGGTGCAGCGTGCCCAGCAAGTAGCGCAGCATGTCCTGCCGCTGGCCCTCGTCGTAGCCCATCGCTTCGAGCGCGGGCTTCACACTCGCGTTGGCGATCTTGAAGTACCCGCCGCCCGCCAGCTTCTTGAACTTCACCAGCGCGAAGTCCGGCTCCACGCCCGTGGTATCGCAGTCCATAAGTAGGCCGATCGTCCCCGTCGGCGCGATCACCGTCGTCTGGGCGTTGCGATAGCCGTGCTTCTCGCCGAGTTGGATCGCCTGGTCCCACGCCATACGGGCGCGGTCGAGCAACTCGGGCGTGTTCGCCACGGGGATCTTCCCGCCGCGGCAGCGTCCCTGGTCGATGGGCACCGGCCGCGTCTTGGCGTTCAGCCCCTCCCACTCGGCCGCCTCACGCTTCACGCCGTGGGCTGCGCGGCGGTGGTTGCGGATGACCTTGAGCATGTTCTCGCTGTCGACCTTGTACCCCGCGAACGCGCCGTGCTCCTTGGCCATCTTCGCCGACATGCGGTACGAGCCGCCCGTCAGGATCGCCGTCCGGCAGCCGCAGATCGCCCGGCCGTCCTCGCTGTCGTACGGGATGCCCGCCTGCATCAGCATCGCGCCCAGGTTGGCGTAGCCCAGCCCCAGCGTGCGATACTTCCAGCTCAGCTCGGCGACCTCCTTGCTGGGGTACGCCGCCATCAGCACGCTGATCTCGAGCACCATCGTCCACAGGTCGGTCGCGTGCTCGTACGCCCGCACGTCGAAGTGCCGCGTCGGGGCGTCGTAGAACTTCATCAGGTTCAAGGACGCCAGGTTGCACGCCGTGTTATCCAGGAACATGTATTCCGAGCAAGGGTTGCTCGCGTTGATGCGGCCGCCCTCGGGGCACGTGTGCCACGCGTTGATCGTGCTGTCGAACTGCACGCCCGGGTCGGCGCACCGCCACGCGGCGTACGCGATGTCGTCCCACAGCTTCCGAGCATCGACCGTCCGCGCCACGCCCTCGGCCGTGCGCCATCGCGTCTCCCAGGCGCTGCCCGTGTCGACGGCCTCGAAGAACTTGTCGGGCACGCGCACCGAGTTGTTGCTGTTCTGCCCGCTGACGCTGGCGTAGGCCTCGCCGTTGAAGTCGAAATCGAGCTCGAGCCCCAGCCGCTTGGCCGTCTCGCCCACGGTCTCGGGGTCATGGATACTCGCCCGCTCGCCGGCGATGCGCTGCATCCCCTCCACCATCGCCGCCACCTTGATCTCCTCGCGAACCTTCCAGTTCACGAAGCTCTCGATGTCGGGGTGGTCCATGTCCAGGCACACCATCTTGGCGGCGCGGCGCGTCGTCCCGCCGCTCTTGATCGCGCTCGCGGCCCGGTCGCCGATCTTCAGCCAGCTCATCAGCCCGCTGCTCTTGCCGCCGCCGCTCAGCGGCTCGCCCTCGCCGCGCAGGCGGCTGAAGTTCGTGCCCGTGCCGCTGCCATACTTGAAAAGCCGCGCCTCACGCACCCACAGGTCCATGATGCCGCCGTCGTTCACCAGGTCGTCGCTCACGCTCTGGATGAAGCACGCGTGCGGCTGCGGGTGCGCGTACGCGCCCTCGGCCAGCTTCACCTCGCCCGTCTTGGGGTCGGGCACCCAGTGGCCCTGGGCCGGGCCGTCGATGCCGTACGCCCAGTTGAGCCCGGTGTTGAACCACTGCGGGCTGTTTGGCGCCGCCATCTGGTGGATGAGCATGTACACCAGCTCGTCGTAGAACGCCTGCGCATCCTCGGAGCTATCGAAGTACTTGTGGCTCTCGCCCCAGTGGCGCCAGCAGCCGGCCAGGCGGTGCACGAGCTGGCGCACGCTGCGCTCCGGCCCGGTCACGACGTTGCCGTCGGCGTCCTTCTGCACGCCGGAGGGGAGGCCATCCTTGGCCCGCTTGGCGGCGGCCTGCCACCCCCCGGCGATGATCGAACCCGCCTTGTCCATCTGCGGCACGCCCGCCTTGCGGAAGTACTTGCTCACGGCGATGTCCGTGGCAAGCTGGCTCCACGTCGCCGGCACCTCGGCGTCCTTCATCTCGAACACGATCGACCCATCAGGATTGCTGATCTTGCTCGAACGCGTCGTCCACTTGACGCTGTCGAAGGGGTCCTGGCCGGCGGTGGTGAATTTGCGGGTAATCTTCATAGCGTTGCGTTTCTCGCGTCCTGCGGTCTCAATCGATGTCGTGGTCTGGTGACGTGCCCTTCGTCCTTCTTACGGCGTCCCTGACGACCCTCGCTGCGTGACGTCCTTAGTCGTGATCCGGTCATCGTCTGTCCCGAACGTGCCGTCCCAGCCCGGCTGCGTGAACTGGTACGTCGAGTCGCTGAGCTTCTGGTACCGGATGTCGTCGGCGCTCAAGCCCTGCTGGGCGCCCAACTCCAGTGCAGCGTCGGCGTCGCTGGGCAGCGCGCCGGTGTCGTTGTAGATGGCCGTGATCGTGGTCTCGGCCTTAATCAAGTTGGCGGTCTCCTTTGCCGCCCCAAGGGCGGGGACCATCATGGCCGCGAGGATCGTCAGCCCGAAGAACAGCAGGAAGCCCGACCCCAAGAGGCCCACGACCAGCCCTGCCACCGCGAACCCACGCGGCCGTCTGGCGAGCGCGATCAGGCTCAGCAGCGCCCCGACCGGGCACAACACGCCGCACGTCACCCAGCCGACCAGCGAGACGATGAAGCCGGCGAGGCCGAGGGTGTTGGACTCGGGTTGGGATTGCTTTGATGCCATGAACGACCGGTCCCCCACGTTCAATTCTTCTTGGACGATGACGCCGATGTCGAATGTCAATCCACCTTCGGCAACGTCAACCCCGCCTGATCCTGATACTTCCCGGCCTTATCCGCATAGCTCACCGAGCACACCTGGTCGGCCTTCAAGAACACGAGCTGCGCGATGCCCTCGTTCGCGTACACGCGTGCCGGCAGCGGCGTGGTGTTGCTGATCTCCAGGGTGATCTTGCCGCGCCACTCGGGCTCGAGGGGCGTCACGTTCACGATCAGGCCGCAGCGGGCGTAGGTGCTCTTGCCGACGCAGATCACCAGGCAGTCGCGCGGAATCTCGAAGAACTCGACGGTTTCGCACAGCGCGAAGCTGTTGGGCGGGATGATGACGTGGTCGGTCTTGTGGTCGTCGCAGTTCACCTCGACGAACAGGTCGTCGGTGAAGTTCTTGGGGTCGACCACGGTGATGCCGCCGCTCTTGGGCGTGGGCGTGAAGATCTTGAAGGTCGGCCCGACGCGGACGTCGTAGCCGTAGCTCGACACACCGTACGAAATCTTACCAGGCCGCCGCTCGCCGCGCTCGAACGGCTCGATGCGAACCAGCTCCCTGATCTGTTCATCGCACAGCACGGGCATGTCGGATCCTTCCTTTTTGAACCCCAAGAGCGGGCGAGAGCCCTGGCCACCACTCGGCCCCACCGGCGTCCAGGCCACCCAGCCAGACGCGAATATCGGTGCCTCCACTCTACCCACTACAAATCGTGGACGCAAGACTTTTTGACCACAAGATGCAGTATGGACAACCTGTCGGTCGGCCCATCTTTACCCTAAATCACGCTCTCGAACCCACTTGCGCCCCTCCACCAACACCAACCGACATCGCAACCGACAAATTTCGACACCTAGTGGTTCTGGAAAACAAGTACACATCATGCGGTGTCCAACATGAAATCTTGATCAAAACGGCCCAGACGACCGCCAGATAGCGGCACCTGCACAGCCATACCGAGTAGATTCCGAGCAATACCAGTCTATCCTTCTAGAAGCCTCTCCGCCGGGCCGGTGGCATGCAGCAATCCCCGCCCGGGGCCGTAAAGTCTGGTCCAGACGTCTGACCCAACGCCCCCACCGAGGTCGCCCGCATGGCTCACAGCCCGTCCGCTTATCGCGTCGCCGCCACCCTGACCATCGCGGCCCTGCTGGGTCTCACCCTGGCCACGATCGCCGGCTGCGGCGGGCCGAGGGGCACCGTGGTCGACCCCGGCGGCGGCGTAGTGGCGCCCTTCGACGGCCCCAGCGTGCTCCGCGGCACGGTGGGCGCGTCGGCCGACCTCATCGGCATCCAGCCCACGCTCGTCTCGGGCCTGGGCATCGTGGTGGGCACCCAGGGCCAGGGCAGCCCGCTGCCCCAGGCCGTCGAGGCCACCGTCATCCGCCAACTCTCGCTTCGCGAGGGCGCTCGGGGCATCGACATGTTCCAGGGCACGCCCTTTGAGGGCGAGAGCCCCGAGAGCTTCCTGCGCCGCCCCGACGTGTCGGTCGTGGCCGTGCTGGCGATGGTCGCCCCCGGCGCGCCCGAGGGCTCGACCTTCGACGTGCTGGTCTATGCGCTCAACAACGAAGAACTTACCGGCGGCCACCTCTGGCGCACCGACCTGCGGCTGGGCCGCCCCACCGTGCAGGGCGGGCCGGCCACGCGACTGGTCGGCTTCGCCGAGGGCCCGGTGTACGTGAATCCCTTCGCCGCTGGCCCGGCGGCCAATAAGACGCAGGGCCGCGTCATCGGCGGTGGGCACATGACCAACCCGCTGGAACTCGCCATCCGCCTGAACGTCCCCAGCCCCCGCCGCACGCGCGCGATCGCGGCGATGATCAACAGCCGCTTCGGCGATAGCCCGGTCGACCGCGGCGACATCGCCAGCGGTCGCCTGACCGGCCAGGCCGACGCCTCGACCTCGCTGGTCACCATGAGCATCCCCTGGAGCTACAAGGACAGGCCCGAGGACTTCCTGCGGCTCGTGGCCCACATCAATCCCGACGCCGAAGGCCGCGAGGAGCGGTACGCCGGCCGGTACATCCGGGCATTGCAAGAAGAGCCCGGCTCGGCCGACCGCCTGGCGTGGGCCCTCGAAGCGCTCGGTCCGGTGGTCATCCGCGGCGGCACGACCGTCTCGAGCTTGTACGACTGGCCCGAGATCGCCCCGCGCATGGCCGCGTTGCGGGTGGGCGCCAGGCTGGGAGACCCCAACGCCGAACGCCCCCTCATCGCCATCGCCCGCGGCTCGGACCCGGTGATGCAGCTCGAGGCCATCCGCCTGCTCGGCCAGCTCGGCACGGGCGCCATGATCGATTCGACCCTGCAGGAACTGGCCGCCGCCGACACGGTCTCGGTGCGGGTGGCTGCATACGAGGCCATGGAGCGCCGGGCCGGCATGCGCGAGTTGCAGGCGTGGATGCAGAGCGAACGCGTGCCGGGGGGCGCCGACCCCGTGACCGTGCTGCGGCAATGGAGCGAGGTCGCGCGCAAGCAGTTCCGTGGAAGCCTGCTCCAGGGCCTGCAACGCGACGTCATGCCCGGCGGATTCGTCATCGATCGCGTGCCGATCGGTGAGCCGCTGATCTACCTAAGGCAGCAGAACCTGGCGGGTCTGGTGCTGTTCGGGCCCGAGATGGTCATCGAGCCCGGCGCGGTGCTCCGCGTCAGCGACGATTTCATCCTTGCCCGCCCCGACGTGAACGAGCCCGACTTCGACCCGCAGGGCTACGACGTACGCGTGCGCTATCGCCCGCGGCCGGTCGACTGGCTTTCGACCTCGGAGCAGCCGGGTGTGATGAACATCTCCAACGCGCCGGCGGTGCTGCACGAGTTCGTGGAGTTCCTGGCCACCAAGCCCACGTCGATCAACCCCACGGCCGGGCTGAACATGAGCTTCGGCAACATCGTGTCGGTCGTCGAGCAGCTCCAGAGCGTGGGAGCCGTGAAGGCCCAATGGCAGGTGGAGCGCAACACGCTGCGTGAAGGCGTCGACCGATTCACCCGAGGCTCGGCCGCCGACCGGCCCGAGCTCGAGGGCGACCAGCCCGGCGGTGTGGACCCGCTGCAGGACTACATCCAGCGGTCGATCCGTGGCGAGGAGGCCGGGGACGACCCGGCGGAAACGGCCCCCGACGAGCAGGGCTGATAACCCGCCGACGCGGGCGTGGAAAGGGCCGAAGAATCCGGCGTCCCCGGCGGCGCGGGGCCGATACTGTGGCTCGGGCGGCAGGATGCCGCCGCTGGGCCTGTGCCGGCAGGCCGACTTGGGGACAGGAGGTCCGATGCGGCTCGCGAAGCTGACGCTCAATGGGTTCAAGTCGTTCGACGATCGGACGGAGTTCCACTTCGATGACCCGGTGACGGGCATCGTGGGGCCCAATGGCTGCGGCAAGAGCAACGTAGTGGACGCCCTCAAGTGGGTGCTGGGCGAGCGGAGCAGCAAGAGCCTGCGCGGCAAGGAGATGCTGGACGTCATCTTCGCCGGCTCGGCCGCGCGGAAGCCGGCGGGCATGGCCAGCGTCACGCTGACGTTTGAGAACCCGCTGCTGGCCGAGGCTCCCACCCAAGAAGTCACCGAGGCCGAGCCGGATTTCATCGACGCCACCGAGGATGAATCGAGCGAAATCGACGACGAGCCGGACGCCAACAGCGTGCTGGCCGACCGCCGGACGGTGCGTCGCGGGCTGCCGGTGGACAGCGACATCGTGGAGGTGGAGCGGCGGTTGTATCGCGATGGGGGCAGCCAGTACCTTATTAACAACAAGCGTTGCCGGCTGAAGGACATCCGCGACCTGTTCCTGGATACGGGCGTGGGCGCCGACGCCTACTCGATCATCGAGCAGGGCCGCGTGGACGCGATGCTGCTGGCCAATCCGCAGGAACGGCGGACGATCTTCGAGGAGGCGGCGGGCATCGCCCGGTATCGGCAGCGCCGCGTGGAGTCGATCCGCAAGCTTGACCGGGCCGAGCGCAACCTGGCGGTGACGCGCGAGCAACTGGCCAACACCGAGCGGCGGCTGAAGATCGTGCGCGGGCAGGCGGCCAAGGCGCGGCAGTTTGTCGAGCTCGATGCGGAGCTGAAGGCCTGGCGTGCGTCGCGGGCGTTGGCCCAGCACGATGCGCTCACCACGGCGGTCGAGCGCATCCATGCCGACATGGAGGGAGCTCGCGAGCAGCGAGACAAGGCCGAGGCCGAACTCAGCGCCCTCGAGAAGGAGCGGCAAGAGGCCGACCTGAAGCGGCACGAGGCCTCCAAGGCATTGCGCGCGGCCGAGGAGGAGCTTGCCGAGGCCAACCAGGCCGTCGAGCGGGCCAAGCACAAGCGTGAGTTGGCCGAGCGGTCGGCGAGCGAGGCGCTGTCGCGACTCGATGCCGATGGGCAGAGGCTGGCCGAGGTCGAGCAAGCCGCCGAAGAAGCCGAGTCGCAAGCCGAGAAGGCCGCCGAACGCGTCGCGGCGGTGGCCGAGCAACTCGCCGATGCCGAGCGTGTGCTGGAGCAGGCGTCGCAGGCACGGCAGCAGGCCCAGCAGGATGTTGCGAAGCATCGCCAGGCGCACAGCGAGAAGCGGCGCGAGGTCGAGCGCATCGAGCGTGACCAGCTCTCGGCCAAGGCTCGCATCGAGGAAGAGACGCGGCGGGCGGACCAGCTTGCCGAAAAGGCGCGGCATGTGGAGGCCGAACTCGCGTCGCTCGACGAGGAAGCCGAGCGGGTGGGCGCGCAGCGTGAGGCGGCACTGGCCGAAGCTCAGCAGCATCGCGATGCGCACGCCCAACGCACGAGCGAGGCGGAGCGGTTAGAAGATGAGGCTTCTTCGCTGGGTGAGGGTCGGGCGAAGCAGGCGCAGGAAGTCAAGTCGCTCGAGGAGCGGCGGCTGCGGCTCGAGACTCGCCATCACGCGGTGAGCGAGGTACTGGCGTCTCGCGAGGGGCTGGGACAACCGGCACGCGAGGTGCTGGACAAGGCTGCCGCCGGCGATGGCTTCGAGACTGTCATCGCGCCGCTGGCCGAGTTGATCCGCGTGCCGATCGAGCACGCGCCGCAGGTCGAAGCGGCGCTTGGTTCTTTGCTGGCGGCGCTGGTCGTGCCCTCGATGGACGCGATGCCAGGCCGCGACGACATCGAGACGCTGACTGGGCGGGTGAGCTTCGTGCCGCTGGGGATTGGCGTGCCGGCCGTCGAAGAGCGGTACGACCATGCGGCGTTTGCGGCACTTCGCAAGTCGGGTCGGTTGACGCCGCTGCGCGAGGTCGCGGGCGTCGATGAGCAGGCGTGCCGGGATGCGGGTGTCGATCCGACTTCGGTGTCGGGTTTGCTTGATGTGTTGCTGCACGATTGCTGGCGCACGGGCGACCTGGAAGCCGCGGCACTGCTGGCGGCCGGACCGATGCGCGGGGCAACGATCGCCGACGGAAACGCGAGCGTGCTGCGATACCCGGGTGTGGTGAGCGCCGGGCCATTGACGGCCGAGGCCGGCGAGGGCGGGCAGGCGATGGGTGTGCTGCAACGCAGAGCCGAGCTCGAGCAATTGACGGCTGACCTGGCGCGAGCAACTGATGAACTCGAACGTGCGCAGGCAGCGTTGCGGACGCTGGACGAGAAGGCCGGCGACCTGGCGGAGCGGCAGACGGCGGTGCAACGCACGCTCAACGAGCTCGTGCAGTCGCGGTTGAAGGCCGAGGGGGAGGCCGAGCGTGCGAGCGATGCGTTCGCGCGGCTCGAACGGCAGCGCGGCCGGGCGCGGGATGAGCGAGATACGGCGGCTGCCAACGGCGCGCAGGCTCGCGAGCGTGTCGAAGAACTCGAGGGCAAGCTGGCATCTCTGGCGAGCATCCTTTGTGACGAGCGAGCAGCTCTGGAGAAGCTGGGCGCGGCTGCGGAACAGGCGGAGAAGGACGCGGACTCGCTTGCCGAGGCGTTGACGGTGGCGCGAGTGTCGGCGAGCACGCTGGGCGAGCAGATCGGCGCGGTCAGGCGTGAGGCCTCGGGCCTGCGCGACACGGCGGCGAAGCATCGCGCGAGCCAGCGCGACCTGGCGGCGCATGTGCAGCGGGCGAGCGAGCAGGCGCAGGCGCACCAGAAGACGGCCCGTGAGGCGGCCGAGGAGATCGAGACGCTGCAACAGCAGGCCGAGGCGGTGCGTGGCGGCATCGACGGCAAGCGGACCGCTTTGCACTCGGCGCAAGAGGCGGCGTTGGGGCTGGAGCGGAAGTTCGACGCGGCGCGGCGGAGCGCGGGCGACATCGACAAGGCTTGGCACGACCTGGAGCTGCGTGGGCGCGAGGCGGATATCCGGCTCGAGAACCTTGTCCAGCGCACAATGGACGAGGACGGTCTGGATTTGCCCGCCGAACTGCCGGGATATCGCGAGGCGCTTGGTGAAGACGAGCACGGCGTGATGCGTGCGATGGGGGATTCGGAGTCGGCCGAGGCGATTTCGACGCTCAAGAAGTCGATCGATCGGCTGGGCAGCGTGAATCTCGCTGCGATGGACGAGGAGGGGCAGCTCGCCGGCAAGAACGAGCAGCTCGCCGCGCAGGTCGAAGACATCGACAACGCACGGATTCGCCTGGAGACTCTGATCAAGCAGTTGAACGAGGCGAGCCGGCATCGCTTCGGCGACATGCTCGAACGCGTGCGCGAGAGCTTCGCGGGCGACGACGGGCTGTTCCGGCAGCTCTTCGGCGGCGGTCGGGCTGAGATCAAGTTGATGCCCCTGGTTCGTGAGGTGGACGGGCAGAAGGTCGTGACCGACGAGATCGACCTGCTCGAGAGCGGCATCGAGATCGTCGCACGGCCGCCGGGCAAGCAGCCTCGCTCCATCAGCCAGCTCAGCGGCGGCGAGAAGGCGATGACGGCGGTGGCGCTGCTACTGGCGATCTTCCAGAGCAAGCCGAGTTGCTTCTGCGTGCTCGACGAGGTAGACGCGGCGCTGGACGACGCAAACGTGGATCGTTTTAGTCGCGTGGTGAAGCAGTTCAGCGTCAAGAGCAACTTCATCGTCATCACCCACCACAAGAAGACGATGGCGATGTGCGACCGCCTGCACGGCGTGACGATGCAGGAGCGCGGCGTATCGACGCGCGTGGGTGTGCGGTTCGATCAGGTCGGCGCGGATGGCCGCTTGAGCGCGGCGGCGGTGGATTCGTCGGCCAAGCCAAATGGCGAGAAGCCCAAGCTGCGTGACGCCCTGGCCCACATGAAGCGCGGCGAGGCGACCGAGGTCGAGGCGGCCGACGCTGACGAGGCCGAGATGGCCGAGGCGAACGCGTGATCGAGGCCTTCCAGAACGCGAAGCTGGCGCTCGAGGCGTTCCTGGCCGACGGGCGGAATTTCACGACACTCGACCTGGCAGCGGACATGGTCGCCGAGTGTCTGGGCGAGGGTGGCAAGGTGCTGGCCTGCGGCAACGGCGGGTCGGCGTGCGACGCGATGCACTTCTGCGAGGAGCTCACGGGCCGGTTTCGCAAGGATCGGCCCGCGCTGGCGGCGGTGAGCCTGACCGATGTCGGGCATATCACCTGTGTTGCAAACGACTTTGGGTACGACGAGGTGTTCGCGCGCGGCGTGGAGGCATTGGGTAAGCCGGGTGATGTACTGGTCGCATTGAGCACGAGCGGGAAGTCGGCGAATGTCGTGCGGGCGGTGGAAACCGCGACCAAGCGCGAGATGCGCACGATTGCGCTGCTTGGGCGCGACGGAGGCAAGCTCGCGGGCGTGTGTGATCTTGAGTGGATCGTGCCGGGCGTGCCTGTTGAAACGCCGACTGCGGATCGGATCCAGGAGGTCCACATGCTGGTGCTTCATGCTCTGGTGGAGGGTGTGGAGCGGCGGATGTTCGGGAGTTCGTAGTCCGGCTACGGGTGCGGCATGCCCTCCTCTGCCCCTCCACCATACTGGCGACTGTGGGCGATCTCGTGTTTGGCCTGCGTGTACTGGAACTCGATTGATCGCTTCCGCAAGGCATTCAGGGCATCCGGCGGGCGAGTGGCGGCCGCTCAGCAGTAACTTCATATATGAGCCCGCATTCACCCGGCACGCCCGGGTGCTTTCATATACCCGCTCTAGCTTTGGAGAGTCGCGGAACCGCCGCGGCCTTCATTGACTCAGCGGAGCTCCACCATGGAATATGGCATCATCGGTCTCATCGTTCTGATCCTGGACATCATCGCGATCATCAGCATCCTGGGCGCTGGCAAGAGCGTGGGCTGGAAGGTGCTTTGGATTCTCGTCGTGCTGCTGCTACCGGTCATCGGCATGATTCTGTACTTCCTGATCGGCAAGAGCACCTGAGCTATCCTGACATCATGAGAATCTTCCTCGCCCGGCTGTTCGTAATCGTATCGATGCTGCTCGCGTCGGCCCCGGCGTTCGCATGGCAGGAGCAGCCAGCGGCAGAGCTCCAGGAAGCCGAGGCCGACACCGACCTCTCTACCAGCGACCAGACGGTGGGCGTTGAAGACCAGGTCGACGATGATCGCATCGCCGAGCGGTTGCGGGAGGTGCTCGAAGCGACCGAGCGGTTCTCGACGGTAGATGTCGAGGTTCGCGAAGGCGTGGCGTTCCTCTCGGGCACGACCAAGCGTGAGGAATCACGCACGCTCGCGGGCGACATCGCACGGCGGACGCAGGGCGTCGTAGCCATCGTGAACAACATCACGATCGAACAGGGCCCGATCTGGACGCTCGAGCCGGCCAAGCGCGAGTTACTGGTGTTGTGGCGCGAGGGCATCGCGACCGCGCCTTTGGTTGGCGTCGGGCTGGTGGTGCTGGTGCTGGCGTTCCTGGTGGCGTCGCTCGCGCAGCGGGTTGTATCGCCCATCCTGGGACGCAGCACCGACAGCGAACTGCTCCGCGGCGTGCTGCGGAAGGTCGTGTACATTCTGGTACTGCTGCTGGGCGTGTACATCGCATTGCGCATCAGCGGGCTGACGCGCGTAGCCCTCACGGTCGTCAGTGGCACGGGCATTATCGGCCTGGTGCTGGGCTTCGCCTTCCGGGACATCGCCGAGAACTTCCTGGCCAGCTTGTTACTCAGCGTACAGCGGCCGTTTCGCCTGGGCGACGTTGTCGAGGTCGACGGCAACACTGGCGTGGTGCGAAAGGTCACCAATCGTGGAACACTGCTGATCGATTTCGACGGCAACCACATCCAGATCTCCAATGCGACGGTGTACAAGAGCACCATCCGCAACTTCACCGCCAACCCCAAGCGTCGGCTGACGTTCACGGTCGGCATCGGATATGACGACGACGTGGCCCACGCCCAGCAGGTGCTGCACGACATGCTCGAAGGGCACCCGGCCGTGCTGGGCGATCCCGAACCGCTGGTGCTGGTCGAGCAACTCGGCGCGTCGACGGTAAACCTGCGGGCGTACTACTGGATCGACGGCACCAGGCACAGCATGCTGAAGGTCGGCAGTTCGGCGATGCGGCTGGCCAAGGTCGTGCTGACGCGCGAGGGCATCTCGATGCCCGACGAATCTCGCGAGGTCATCTTCCCGCAAGGCGTGCCGGTGCGGATGCTCGAGGGTGAAGCGACCGCGAAGACACCCACACCCGCCGCAGTGGGGCAGCCGCAAGCGCAGCCCGTGCGAAAGGAAGCGGTGCAGACGGTCACGGAAGCCGAGGGCGACTTCGAGAGCGAAACCGCCGACTTGCAGAAACAGGCCGAGGAGTCGCGCGATCCCGAAGAGGGCGCCAACGTGCTCGAGGAAAAGAACTCAGCGTGACGAGGGTTCGTAGCCTTCGGGCATCCATGCCGGGAAGTCGGCCAGGTCTTTCGACGGTGCTTCGGTGAGCGGGACGCCCCATGCGGTGAAGTATGGCGCCAAGTTATGCCCCACGGCGCGGCTCATCTGGATGGCAAAGCGATCGCGTTTAGCCTGGTCGTCTCTGGGCTTCTGATGCTCGGACAGCGACTCGTACGAGCGAAAGGCCCTATCGAAGGCCTCGAAGCCAAACGCGTGCCAGAGCAGCGCGTAGGTCTGGAGCGCCAGGAACGGATCGCTCTGCCAGCGGTGGAAGGGGGCGCCCTTGTCGGCGTGGGCGTGCATGGCGGCCAGGGCACGCCCGGGATCGCTGCGCATCGCCTCGCTGTCGAGCGGGTAGCCGTTGATGGTGTGCAGCGCGAGCACGGTGAAGATGTTGACGGTCACCTCGCCCGTGCCGGCGAAGGTCCACAGCGGATTCTGGTGCGCGTGGCCCATCTCGTGATAGTGGCCCCAGAGTTCGTTGGGGCCGTCGGCGTCGAAGTTCGCCACGTCGACCATGGCGGCGGCCTCGCTCAGCGGGATGACGATCGGCGCATCGCTGGGGCAATACATGTAGCCCCAGCTCAGCCGCTTCTCGGCGACATAGCGGTACTGACGCTTCGGCCAGTGGCGGGGCGAGCGGGGCTCGAGGGCTTGCATGGCCTCGTGCACACGGTCCCAGTGTTGCATGACCAGGTCCGGCCGGTCGAGGTCTCGCACGACGCTTGCTGGCAACGAGAACGCGAGGTGGTCCGATTCGAGTTCGACCCATGGCGCCGAGAGGTGACGCACGCGATCGCGCCAATCTTCGAGGTCGGTTTCGCCCAGGCGATATCGCGGCATCTCGACGGCGCCGGTGACCTCTACGACAAGTTCGTCGGGTTGGTCGGGAAGCTCGACATAGACCGGCCCGCCGATGGGCGAGGCCAGCGCGGCCGCGCCGCTCTCGACCGGTACCGTAAAGCTGGCCACCGGGAAGCGGACGCGATCGTCGAAGTCCTGTGGATCGAGCCAGCAGCCGATGCGCAGAGTGGCGGGCGTATCGCCCTCGACAACACGCAACATAATTGTTTCGCCCGGTGCGGCGTACAGGCCCGTGCTGCGCCAGCCGCCGATGGTGCGGAGATCAATGCGACGCGTGACGCGCTCGGCCCCGTCGGGGATCGACCCCGGGAACGCGGCGGCGCTGGGATGGGCACGAACCTGACCGGAGGTTGCGCGCCGGGCTTCGAGGTCGAGCAGCGCGCAGGCCAGCGGGCGATCGGCGAGTTTCAGCGGCCCGGTGGCCATCGAGGCGTAGGCCTCGTGTACAGCGACGGACTCTCGCTCGGCCGCCTCATCCACGGCGGCAATGAGCGGGCTGTCGAGCGGCACGACCGCCAGAGCCTGTCGAAGCACGCGGGCGCTGCGTTGGATGGCGTCCTGGCTCGACGCTTCCGCCTGCCTTGCCAGAACCGTCAACGCTTGCCCGGCGTGGCCGCTCGCGTGCGGATCGAGTGTGTACACACCGTCGCGACCTGGTGACAGAGCACGATTCGTGTAGAAGATGCCGTACGTGCCAAGCAGCTTGTTCGCCGCGAGGTCATCGACGCCGGTGGCTTGGCCGAGTTGGATCTGGCCCCACGCCGTCTCGACGCTCAGCAGCGCGCCGCCGGCGGCGAGCCATCGCGCGAGTTCCTCGAGACGCCCGGCTCGCTCGAATGCCTGGGGCGAAGCGATGATGAGGTCGACCTCGTCGAGCGCGAGGCCACCGATCTCGCCGCCAACGCCCACAATCGCGACATGCGCGAAGCCTAACGCCTCGCGCATCGCGTCGGGCATGCCCCAGGCTGTGGCTTGCCGCTTGCCATCGAGCAACCACAGCACCTGCTCGTCGAGGAATGCCTGCGTATCGCCGCGATGGTCGTTCAGGAATCCGCCGTGACCGATCGCCACGACGCGGCCTTTGCCGGCCTCAACTCGCGCGGCCAGGACGGTGCCATCGGCGAGCGTGCCGATCGCTTCGGCGTCGCCGTAGACCACGAGGGACGCGGGATTGCCACTGGTGGCAATAGACCGTTCCTGGGCGAGAGAGGCAGGTGCAAAAGCGAGGAGAACGACGCACGCTATGAGTACACGCATGGCCCAGGGTATGGGCCATGCGACAGTCCCGAAGAGGGAGGCGTTACGGCACGTACGCCAGGCCGAAGGGATTCAGGCCCACCGCAACCTCGCCGATGAGTCGAGGCTGGCCGCGGCGGCCGGCGGCGCGGTAGATGGTGACCCTGTCGGCCATCATGCCCGAATGGGTGACGTAGAGCTTGTTGCCGCTGGGCGTCAGCGCGATGTTGTGTGGCGTGGGGTAGGGGGTGTCGGTGGGCTCGGCGGACACCTCCATCGTGCGGGTATCGATCTTCACAAGCCCACCCGCGCCGCCATCGGCGATGTTGGTGGTAAAGAACGTGCGGCCGTCCAGGTCCATGCCCGCGCCGTGGGCGTTGTCGACGGTGATGACGGCCTTCTCGTCGAGCGTCAGCCGGTCGAGCACGTGCACGGCGTCGCCGCCCTGGGCGGGGACGTAGAGATCACGCGTGCCATAGGCGATGGACAGGTGCGGGTCGTCGCCCACCTCGGCGCGGCCGATCTCGTCTCCGGTCAACGCGAAGTATTGCACGACCCAGTCGGTGTCGCCGTCGACACCGATGACCGTGACGTACGCGAATAGGCCGAGCGGGCCGACGATGACGTCGTGGGGCTTGCCGCCCATGGCCACCAGGTCGGCTGGCGTGTCGACGGTGCCGATGGTCTCGAGCGTGCGCAAATCGATGACCGAGGTGGTGTTGTCGACGTCGTTATTGACCCAGAGCTGGGCCGTGCCCGGGCTGCCCCACATGTGGAACACGCCCTCGCCCGTGGCTGCCTCGCCGATGACCTCGCGCGTGTCGGCGTCGAACGCGACGACGCGGTCGTTGGCGCGATCGCCCACGAACACGCGGTTCGTGCGGATCGAGTAGAACACATACATCGGCTCGGGCCGCTCGGCGCCGGGCATCTCGAGGGTCTCGACGACCTCGTCGCTCCGAACGTCGATTACCGACACCGTGCCCGAGGCGCGGTTGGCGATCCAGACCGTGCCCTGCGAACGTGGTGCGAAGTCCGGTCCGGCCGAAAGCATGGTGGTGAGCGCGATGGTCAGGCTTGAAATGAGCATGGGATACCTCTCTCTGGTTTCCAAGTTGGTACGCACCGACGTAAGTGCCTGGGTAAGTCGCGACACGACACGATTCCTTGCGCGAATATGTCTCACAACCCGCAATCTGAAATTATGAAAACAAATTCATCATTCAATGCTTATCTTGATGATTCGCCGTGCAAATGTGTGCATTATCACCCATTTGGCGGAGGATGTGCGATTTGCTTGGGATGAGTCGCGTGGGTATCGCCCGTCAGATCGGCTACCATCGCTCGTTGTGAGGGGACAACGTCACGGCCGCAGGAGTTACTTCCGAGGGTCTGGCTTCAGTACACGCCCGCCTTCGGATCCACGGCCCTTCGACTCGAAAGGGGTGAGCAATGGATCGTCGAATTGGTCGGATCGCCATGCCTTCGCTTGTGCTCGTGCTCGGCGCAGCCGGATGTTCGTCCAGCCCAGACCTCGGCATTCGCTCGAGCTTCTATGAAGACTGGAACAAGGACATCGGCCGCGGCGGCTACGTCCCGGTGCTTCCGTTCCAAGAGGACGTGCGCGTTGGCGACATGTACCTTTATCAAAGCGATCCCGAGCAGAGCAACTATTTCGGTAGTACCGCGCCGAGCCTGAACTCGGGCGGCGGCACGATGCGATGGGGTTCGATCAACGTCGCGGACATGCTCGACGACGAATACAGCCGGCGCGAACGCTTTGGCGAGACACCCACGGGCAGCGGCGAGTGGACGGGCGACAACGACTCCAACCTGCGCGACATCGCGGTGGGTGCAGCCACGGCCATCACCGTGCAGGGCGTCGACGCGGGCGGGCTCATCCCCGCCGAGGCCGTAGATCTGGCTCCGGGCACGAACTGGGAAGACGCCGAGGCGATCACGGTGCGTCTGAGCGAGACCGAGAGTTACGGGCTGCCGTTGAGCCGGCTGCTGGGCGAGGTGATCGAGCGCCGCGACGACGGGTTGTACCTGAGTTCGCCCTACAGCGACGAGATCGGCCTGCTTGGATCAAGTTCGCGTGACCGCGTGTACCTGCGGGTGGTGGGCGAAGTGGCCTACGTGCGCGCCGCCGACATCGCGATCAAGCTCGACTCGCAGGCCGCCCGCGAGCGGGCCGAAAAGATGTACGAGCGCGACCTCTACGAGCGTCAGCAGGCCCAAAAGCTGGCCGAGCAGCAGCGTACCGAAGAGCGTGAACGCGCCCAAGCCGTGATCGAAGCACGGCGTGAGGCCCGGCAGCGTGCCGAACGCGAAGCCGCCGAGCGAGGCGAGACACTCGAGCCCGACGATATGGACACCAGCGGCGTGCTGCTGGACGAGACGCCCCCGCCCGCGGTGGACCTGACGCGTGAACAGATGGCTGCCGCGCGCCAGGAAGAGGTCGCCGCTTCGGTACGCCCCTTCGCCTGGGCAGAACGCATCAACACCAAGCTGCGCGAGAACGACGTCGCCAGGCCGATCAACAACTCGGTGCAGTTCCTGAGCATGTCGGACGATTCGGTCGCCCTGCGCAAGTACTTCCGCCACGGCATGGCCTTCGCCGTCCGCGGCATCACGCTCGAGGTCGAGGCCTCGACGGGCCGGGTGCTCCGCCTGACGCCGATGGGCGAGAACTTCCGCCAGCGTCCGGCGACCCAGGACCGCGAGGACGAGGGTGAGCGTGAGACCGGGGAAGCGTCGGCCGAACGCGTCCAGCCGTAAGCAACCCAGCAACACAACACAACCGCGCCGGGGCGGGCCGTATGCGGCCGCGTTCCGGCGTCTTGTTTCGTGGCGATCGTGGGCGGTGCCGCTCGCCAGCCGACATCCCGTGGCATGGACGAGCACCGCACCGGCCCCTGGCGGCGGCTGGGAGCGTTCCATATCGACCGGCCCGCGAGGCGGGGCGATCGTCGCGGGTTCGGCTTCGCCCATCGTCTCGCCCGCGAGAACCGCTGGGGCCTCGGCTTCGCGAGCGGGTGATCGTGCGGGAGATGGGCCTCAGGCCGGCCCTCGGGAGCCCCTGAGCGGGGACCGGCTCCCGACCAACAAGGCCCGATAGCGGCCCATCCGCAATTGGGCCCTCGCCCGCAGGAGCACGCCCGAAGGCTCGGGCTGCCAGCGGGCCCGGCCATCGCGGAGCGTCCAGAGTGCCAGGCCCGCGAGGCTCTTGCCCTTACGAGTGAGCAGCCGGGCGGGGCCCACGCCGCCGCCCCGGTCGTCGTTGAATTGGATCCGCGCCTGGGTCCGGCCGACCCTCCGGGCGCGGTCGAGGAAGACGCCCGCATCGATCAACTCGGGCTGCACGCGGTGGCCGCAGGTGATCGCCGACACGAGCAGGCCGCGGTGGCCCTTGGCCCGCGCTTCCATGCAGAACTCCGGCTCGGGGTTCCACACCGTCGGGAAGCCGCCCACCGAATCGAGCACGCGGCGGCGGAACCAGAAGTGGTTGCCGCTGGGGTAGGGGAAGTTGCCGCCCATCTCGCGGTCGGCGTCGCCGTCCCAGGTGAGCACGCTGAAGCACAGGCCCTGGGCCAGGAAGTGGTTGCCCCACGACGGCACGCTCGCCCCGTCGGGCCAGACCACGTGCGACTTGCCCGCGAAGATGTCGATCTCCGGGTGGGCGCTCGCGCTGGCCAGGGCGGCCCGGGCCCAGCCGGGCATCGGGGCCATGTCGTCGTCGAGCACGGCGACGACTTCGCCCAGACCTCCATGGATCGCCGTGTTGAGCGCGTGCCCCTTGCCCGGCCGGGGCTCGTGCAGCAGGCGGAGGCGGCCGGCGCCGGCTTCATGCAACTCGGCGGCGTCCAGCTCGGGCTCGGGGGCGTTATCGACCACGACGACCTCGGCCCCCGCCGGCCAGGGCGCGCTGCACCCGGCCGGATCGAGGGCGCGCAGCGTCTCCAGCAGCGACTCGCGCCGGTGCAGCGTCGGTATAACAATCGACAGGGCCGTAGCCCCGCACGCATCCGGCCCCCCGTCCGTGCTCATGGGAGCGAATAGATCGGCACTGGCGACGCCCGTTACGCGCCGCGGGTGCTCGGATCGAAATCTTACAAACCAAGGTTTCGCAGGCCCACGCCGCTTTCCCAGCCTGCCATCGGGCCGGCCGTTCTCGGGCGGTGTCCGGTCGGGATCGGCCGATTAGGCCGCGGCGCGGGCCGACTCCGGCTGCACCGGCTTGCCCATGAACACCACCATCGGCGGCGTCCAGTGGCTGTACCGCGGGGCCCGGTCGGGGCTGCCGGCGCCGGCGGGGCCCTTGACGCCGCGGATCCGGTAATACACCCGGGCGGTCCCCTGCGGCACGGTCTCGTCCAGCGTCTCGCGGGCGGGGATGCTCGCCACCGTGCTCCAGTTATCCCCGTCGTCCATGCTGCGCTGCACCTCGTAGAACGTGCCGCCAGCGAGCGAGCCCTGCCAGGCGATCTCGATCGCCCCCTGGGCCCGCATGCACAACGTAATATTCGTCGGCACGGCCGGGGCCGCGCTGGGCGAAGGGTCGGCCGGCTCGGGGATGCTGGCCTGGGCGAAGACGCCCACGTCGCCGGTGGTCTCGGCGTAGGCCTTGATGGTCGCGATGAGGGCCGCCCCGAAGGCCCGCAGCGTGTCGGCGCTCTCGTGGTACTCGAGGGTGCGGTCCTTGCTGAACTGCCTGGCGGCCAGCGCGGCCTGGTACCGGCCCGAGGCCGTGGACGTCATCTCGACCAGCTCGGCGAGCTGGCCGGACGAGAGGCCGATGGCGGCGGGGTCCTCCTGCCACGCGGCCAGCCGCTGGGTGAAGAACTGGATGACTTCCGAACGCTTCTCGCTCAAGACGGCCATGGCACGATCCCTTCCGCCCCACACGTGGGGTTCATTTTTCGCCTCCACCCCCGGGCACCGTGCCAGGCGAGCATCGGCCCTCGGCGGTCCATCGCCGCCGGCACCCACACCATCGACGGTCCGGAAAGCCGGCTTTGGTCCGATTCGAGAAAACCAGGAAGATTCCGGGCCCGCCCGACCATGCCCCGATCGGCTCCCGAGACACCCGAACAAAAGCCACGGGCGATAAACGGCACGTTTGCAAGGGCTTATGTGATTGCAAGGTCCGTATATGGGTCGCCGGATTAAATATCCGGCATGCCTGATCTTGTTTCCGGGGCCTCGGATATGCCGTCCGGGGTGCCCGATTTCGTGTCCGGCGAGCCGGATATTGGGTCGGGCGGGCCGGATTCTTGGTCGGGGGGGCCGGATGTTCGGCAAGGCGAGCCGGATGGAATCGGTGGCTGGCCCCGCGGCACATGCGAAAGGCCGGCCACCGGCTCACGCGAGCCAGCGACCG
The DNA here is from genome assembly GCA_030426395.1 of Phycisphaerae bacterium. GTDB lineage: Bacteria > Planctomycetota > Phycisphaerae > Phycisphaerales > UBA1924 > JAHCJI01. The sequence goes on along the minus strand of JAUHYE010000006.1, from coordinate 40,563 downwards.
GCCATGGGTCTGGCGAACTCGGTCGGGTCTATGGGCAGCCGGCGTCGAAGGCCGCCTGGAACGCGAGGAAGTCGAAGACGGTCAGGTCGCCATCGCCGTCAAGGTCGGCGAAGGGGTCGCCGGCATCGAAGGCCGTCTGGAATGCGAGGAAGTCGAAGATGGTCAGCGCGCCATCGCCATCGAAGTCCACCCGGCATCCATCGAGGGGCCGGGTCCACAGGAGCGCCTCGTTGCGATCGGTGTCCAGGTTGTACCCCCATCCGACGACGTACAACGTGCCGGCATCGGCCCAGACCTCGATGGCGTAGGTGTTCAGCCACGCACCGGGCAGCTCCACGGAGAGGTCCTCCCACGAATCGGCGGTGCCGTTCCAGAGGCTGGCTCGGTGGTAACGCGAGCCCGGTCCTTCGAGGCGAACGTAGCCCACCTGCCAGCCGGCGAACGTGTCGCCAGCGTTGGCGAAGTCTGCCCCGGGCGGCGTCAGATCGACCCAGGACTCGGCCGTTCCGCGCCACAACGCCGCGCGGGTGATGTCCCCCGGAAACACCAATGCGCCGACCTGCTGGCCGTTGTGCACGCCGACCACGACCGAGCCCTCCGCACCGGGTGGATTCAGGTTCGTCCAGGAACTGCCATCGCCCTCCCACAGCGCGGCATGCGCGACTCTGTCGATCCGGACCTCGCCCACGAGTTGGCCGTTGTGGGCGTTGTTGACCTTGGCGGACTCGGCCTCGGGGGGTGTGAGATCCGTCCACGCCGTGGTCAGGCCCTCCCACACGCTGGCCCGATCGAAGCCGGCGATGCGGACCCAGCCGACCGGGTTGCCATCCAGGACGTCGGCAACGATGGCCCGCGTGGTCTCGGGGGGTGTGATATCGATGAGCGGCGCCAGGCCGTCGGGCCAGAGGACGGCGCGGGACTCGAACCGTGCCGGTTCGACCACGCCGAGCAGCAAGCCCTCGCGGAAACGCCCGGCACGCGACTCGATGGCGTCCGCGGGATGCAGGTCGGTCCACGACGCCGCGGACCCCTGCCAGTATCCCGCGCGCCGGACACCGTCGAACACGGCCGATCCGGTCTGCAGACCGGGTCCCAGGCTGGGCGCGTAGGACTCGCTCGCGCCATCGGGATGCAGGTTGGTGACCGTCCATTGGGCGAGGCATGGCGGTGCCACAGCGAGCGCGATCAACGCTTGGAACAGGGTGCGATTCATGTTGTCTTCCTTTGCGGAGAAATAAGGATCGGGCTGGCGTCCCCTCCGCACGGGCCCGCCACCCGGATATCGATACCGCCCTGGTGCCGGGGCGGTTCGGATCCGAGGACAAAACGCTCGCGCGAGGCCGCCCAACCTACCCTGCCCTCCCATGAACACGACCGCCGCCCAATCCTCCCCCACCGGCGAAGCCGGACCCCTCAGCACCGCCCGCACGGGCGACATCCACCTCTGGACGCGCACCCTCATCCCCACCACCCGCGAGGCCCCGGCCGACGCGACGACGCCCAGCCACGTCTATCTGGTGCGGGCGGGGTTCATCCGGCAGCTCGCCGCGGGGGTGTACGACTACCTGCCGCTGGCCTGGCGCAGCCTCCGCAAGATCCAGGAGATCGTCCGCCAGGAGCACGAGCGGATCGGGGCGATGGAGATGCTCTTCCCGGCCATGGAGCCGGTGAGCCTCTTGAAGCAGACCGGGCGGGACAAGGCGTACGGCGACGACCTGTTCACGCTGCAGGACCGCCACGGGCGGGACATCGCGCTCGCCCCGACGCACGAGGAGCCCATCGTCGAGATGATGAAGGGGGCGATTACCTCGTACAAGCAGCTGCCGCTGAGTTTGTACCAGATCCAGACCAAGTTCCGCGACGAGCCGCGGCCGCGCTCGGGGCTGCTGCGCTGCCGCGAGTTCATCATGAAGGACGCGTACTCATTCCACCTCAACCAGCAGGGCGAGGGCGGGCTGGACGTGGCGTACGACCACTTCTACGACGCCTACACGCGGATCTTCACGCGCTGCGGGCTGACCTTCACCGCCGTCGAGGCCGAGAGCGGGCCCATCGGCGGCTCGGCCAGCCACGAGTTCATGGTGCACGCCGAGAGCGGCGAGGACAAGGTGCTGGTGTGCCCGGCCAGCGGGTACGCGGCGAACGTGGAGAAGGCGGAGATCGGCGAGCGCGCGTGGTCGTTCGACGGCGAGGCCGCGCAGGAACTGAAGAAGCACCACACGCCGAACATGCCTGGCATAGAGGGCGTGGCCCAGCACCTGGGCACCAACGCGGCGGGCATGCTCAAGACGATCGTCTTCGAGCGTGTGCTGAGCGACCCGAGCAAGACCAAGTACGTGCTGGCCGTCGTCCGCGGGGATCACGACGTCAACGAGGGCAAGGTGCGCGACGCGGTGGGCTCGGGCGTGAAGCTGGCCGACGAGGCCCAGGCCAAGGCGGACGGGCTGGCCATCGGCTACGTGAGCCCGAGCGCGTTCGCCAAACTGACGGGCGCGACGATCGTGGTCGATCCCGATGCGGCCCAGGGCGGAACCGCCTGGGCCACGGGCGCCGACGAGATGGACCACCACGTGACCGGCTGGCACTGGGGCCGCGACCTGGGGTACGAGGTCGAGAGGCTCAAGGTCGCCGACATCCGCAACGCGGAGGCGGGCGATCCGTCGCCGCGGGCCGTCGGCTCGACGCTGCAGGTGCAGCGGGGCATCGAGGTGGGGCACATCTTCAAGCTGGGCACGAAGTACTCCGACGCGATGGAGTTCAAGGTGCTCGCCGAGGACCAGAAGCCGCGGGCGGTGACGATGGGCTGCTACGGCATCGGCGTGAGCCGGACCATGGCCGCGTGCGTCGAGATGAGCCACGACGAGAACGGCATCGTCTGGCCCGCGGCAGTGGCGCCGTATCACGTCGAGATCATTTTGATGAAGGCCGAGGACGAGAAGCAGAAGAAGATCGCCAGCGAGCTCGCCCAGAAGCTGGCCGAGCGCGGCGCGGATGTGCTGATCGACGACAGGAACGAGCGGCCGGGGCCGAAATTCAAGGACGCCGACCTGATCGGCATCCCCGTGCGTTTGACGCTAGGCGACAAGGCGCTGGACGCCGGCGGCGTGGAGTTCAAGCTGCGTAAGGACACCGGCAAGGGCGAGGTCGTGGCCTTTGACTCGGTGATCGATCGCTGCATCAGCGCGCTGGAGACGGCGTGAGCCTGCTGCTCGACGCGAAGAACGTCCACAAGACCTACAAGCTGGGCCGCGTCCCGGTGCCGGTGCTGCGTGGGGCGTCGCTCACGCTCAAGCCGGGCGAGTGGGTGGCGATCCTGGGGGCCTCGGGCAGCGGCAAGAGCACCCTGCTGCACCTGATCGGGGGATTGGACAAGCCCCAGGACGGCACGATCACATTCCAGGGACGCGACATCTCCCGCCTCGGGCCGGGCGGGCTGAACCGCTACCGCTCGCGCGACGTGGGCATCGTGTTCCAGTTCTACCACCTGCTGCCCGAGCTGGACGTGGTGGGCAACGTGCTGCTGGGGGCGATGACCCGGGGCGTGCTGGGCAGCAAGATCACCGCCGAGCGGCGCGAGCGGGCCAGGGAATTGCTCACGGCCTTCGGCCTGGGCGAGCGGCTGCGGCACAAGCCCGCCCAGCTCAGCGGCGGCGAGCGGCAGCGGGTGGCCATCGCCCGGGCCCTGATCGCCGACCCGCCACTCTTGCTGGCCGACGAGCCCACCGGCAACCTCGACCAGCACACCGGCGAGGGGATCCTGGACGCCCTGGAGAAGGTCGTCCGCCCCGACGATGGCTCGATGGATGGGGGGGCCCCCAAGCGGGCGATGCTGATGGTGACCCACGACCGGCACGTCGCGAAGCGGGCCGACCGTGTGGTGCACATGGTGGATGGGGTGATCGTCGAAGAGGCCTTGGCAGCCAAATCGGGATAGCCCGCGCCGGCATCGAGGGCGCTGGTTGGCTCTCACTAGGTTCCAGACCGCACGGGGCGGGGATGGCGCGTAGTATCGTGTTCTGGGCTCGCCCCCGGGGTTTGGGTGTTCGGTCGGTGGATGCCGCCGCAATCGCCGCCCCCATGACTTGTCGCGGGCCCGATGGGCAGGGAACCCCACACGTTGACACCCACGGGCGCCACGGGACAGCACGCTTCGGCCAAATCGGCCACCACCACGACGCCGTCGTGCGGCAGGGCACTCTCGCTGCGCGGCCGCCACGGCCCGGTGCCCGCCAGCGTCGAGGAGGTCGGCGCGGGGGCGGCGGTCGTGTTCCTGCACGGGCTGGTGGGGCTCAACGAGCACTGGGAGGACGTCGTCCGCCAGGCCGAGCCCAGCGTGCGGTGCGTGCTATTGCAGATCCCTCTGCTTGATTTGCGCGGCGAGGACTGCTCGATCGATGGCGTGACGGCGCTGACGATCGATTTCCTCGAACAGCACTTCGACCACCCGGTGGTGCTGGTGGGCAACAGCTTCGGGGGGCACGTGGCGCTTCGAGTCGCGCTGCAACGGCCCGACCTGGTTCGTGGACTCGTGCTGGCCGGCTCCAGCGGGCTCATCGAGAAGTCGATGGTCAGCGATGTCCAGCTGCGGCCCAGCCGCGCGTGGCTGGAGCGCAAGATCGGTGAGCTGTTCTTTGACCCCGGCACGCACATGCGGGCGAGCGACATCGAGCGGGCCCATCAGCAACTGAGCGAGCGTGGCGGCGCCCGGGCAATGGTGCGTTTGAGCCGCAGCGCCAGGCGCAACCACCTGGGCTCGCGCATGGCGCAGATCCAGGCGCCCACGCTGCTGATCTGGGGCAGGCAGGACATCGTGACCCCCCCCGAGGCGGCCGACCAGTTCTCGACCATGCTTCCCAAGAGCCGGCTGGTGTGGTTCGACCGCTGCGGGCACGTGCCGATGATGGAGCATCCCGAGCCGTTCGCGCAGGAGCTCGTCGAGTTCGTCGAATCGCTCGGACCCGAAAAGGCCGACGCGTAGCCCAACGTGGCCCAGGTTTCCGACCAACCGGGTGGATTGCGATGGACCTCGCTCATCGGCGCCGGCCTGCACGCGCGCGTGGCCGGGCGGGCGAAGAAACTACGCAACCATGCGCACTGGACCGCCAACACCGCGTACATCCAGCGCGCGCAACTGCGGTCGTTGCTTGACCAGGCCAAGGACACCGCCTTCGGGCGCGAGTATGGCTTCGCGTCGGTGCTGAAGGCGAGCGACCGCGAGATCGCGGCGGAATACCGAAAGGCCGTGCCCGCGCGCGAGTATGTGGCGTTCCTGCCGTACGTCAAGCGGATGGTCGAAGATGCCGAGCCGGACGTCTTGTGGCCGGGACTGGTGAAGCAGTTCTGCCAGACCAGCGGCACGACGGCGGGCGACAAGCGCATCCCCATCAGCGATGCGATGATGGCGTCCAACAAGAAGGCTTCCTTCGACATCTTCGCGCACGCGCTCAACTGGGGGGTGTCGATCCCGCGGCTGCTGGGCGGCAAGGCCCTGTTCCTGGGCGGCTCGAGCGAACTTGACCGGCAGGACAACGGCATCTTGGTGGGCGACCTCTCGGGCATCGCGACCCAGCAGATCCGCTGGCCGCTGACCGCGATCTATTCGCCCGGCTCCGAGATCGCGCTGATGAGCCACTGGCCCAGCAAGCTGGACGCGATGGCCAAACTGACGAGTCAGCAGGACATCCGCATGATCAGCGGCATGCCGAGTTGGACAGTCGCGCTCATGGAGAAGGTGCTGGCCCTGACCGGCAAATCGCGCATCGACGAGGTCTGGCCCAACCTCACGCTCTTCACCCACGGCGGCGTGCGGTACGACCCGTTCGAGCCCACCGTGCGACGCTTGTTCACCGGCGGCGAGCGTGACATCCCCGTGCGGCTGGAGCTCTACCCCGCCAGCGAGGGGTTCATCGCGATCCAGGACGAGTACCAACAGCCCGGGATGCGGCTGAACGCCGACCATGGGATCTATTACGAGTTCATCCCACTCGAGGAGATCGGCAAGGCCGACGCCCCGGCCTTCTGCGCCGACGAGGCCGAGCCCGGGCAGCGGTACGTGGTCGTGATGAGCACGTGCGCGGGGCTGTGGCGGTACGTCATCGGCGACGTGGTGGTGTTCGAGAGCGTGCCCAATCGCATCGGCTGGGGCGGGGGCACCGGCCCGGCACGATTGCGGATCGTCGGGCGGCACAAGCTGTTCATCAATGCCTTTGGCGAGAACCTGATCGTCGAGAACATCGAGACCGCAGTGGCCCACGCGGCCCGCCAGGCGGGCGTCGAGGTCGGCGAGTTCACGGCCTCGCCGGTGTATCCGGGGGATGGCGTCCGCTCGGGGTTGCAGTTGGCCGTGGAGGTGGGCGGCGGTGCGGACATGGCGCGATTCGCCCTGGCGTTCGACGCCAAGCTCCAGAGCGAGGTGGTGGATTATCGCGTGAAGCGGACTGACAGCTTGGGGATGGCCCCGCCCATCGTGACGCCGCTGGAGCCCGGAGCGATCCACCGCTGGATGGAAGGCCGCGGCAAGCTGGGAGGGCAGAACAAGGTGCCCAGGTGTGCGAACCATCGCGAGTTCATGGACGCCCTGGCCGGGCCGGTCGGGGCGAGCCCGGCGGCCGCGAACCGCCCATAAGTCGGCAGGAAACGAAGAAGCCGCTAGTGCGGCGCACTATCCTTTCATTGCCCGCACACGGCCCGAGGCCGACCCGGGCGAGCCTGCCCGTACAAACCCTTTATGCGCATCCTCATTTCCAATCCGGACACCATCGGCGACGTGGTCCTGCGCGAGCCGTTGTTCCGTGCGCTGCATGATGCCGGCCACGAGTTGGCTCTCGTGGTCTCGCCGCTCGTGCAGCCGCTGGCCCGCGTCGTGGCTCCCGGGGCTCGGCTCATCGAGCTGCCCATGAGCGTGTACAGCGGGAAGATCCAGCCGGACGACGCACGACTGGACCCGGTTGCAGAAGCGGCGGCGGCGTTCGAACCCGAGGTATTCGTGGCAGCGCCGTACACCTGGACGGTGCTCGAAGAGCGACTGTTGGCGGCATTGCCCGACGCTCGTTCGATCGGACAGGCAGGCGGCAAGTTCCTCGATCCGTTGTATGGGTGTGAGGAAGAGGTCGGGGCCCCATTCGACGAGATCGTCCGGGTCAATGAGGACCTGCACGAGCTGCGCAAGAGCGAGGCGCTGGCACGGACCGTGCTGGGCAAGGCCGTACAGCTTGATGAGCCAAGGCTGGTGATAGAGCCTGATCAGGCGCAAGCCGCCGATGCCGTGCTGGGCCCATTGGGACTCGAACGCGGCACATACCTCGCCGCGTGTGTCGGGCATCACGGGCACACGGCCATCCGCAACTGGCGGCCCGAGCGATGGGCCCACGCGCTTGCGTACTGGATGGAGAAGTACGATCGCCCCGTGCTGCTGCTCGGCGCTCAGGACGAGGCCGAAGTCTCACGGGAAATCGCCGACGCGCTCGAGGCCAAGGGGCTCGAACCCCGCCACTGGTTTGGTGGGCCCGAGGGCGACACGCTGCTGATGGCGGCGCTGCTCGACGCTTCGCGCGGGTATGTCGGGCGGGACACGGGGCCGATGCACATCGCCGCGGCGTTCGGGAAGCCGGTGTTCGCGATCTTCGGCGGCGGCACGTGGCCGCGGTTCCGGCCGTTGGCCAGGCAGAGCGTGTCGATCACGCTGGCGGTGCCGTGCTCGCCGTGCGACTGGCGTTGCGAGCAGCGTCGTTCGCACTGCATCAAGGACGTGCCCCTGGGCGAGGTGACGGCCCAGATCGACCGGTTCGAATCGGGTCGGGTCGAGGGTGCCGAGGTGGTGCAGATCGAGCCGAGTCGCGCGGTGCTGGTTGGGCTGGCCGGCGACGCGGCGAAGGCAGCGCGGCAGTATCGGGCCGAGCTGTCGGTGGCGCGTCGAGCGCTGAACGAGAAGGACGAAGAGGTTCGGAGGAAGTCGATGAGCGAGAACGCGGTGATGCAACGGCTGGATCGACTCGAGCGGGCCCTGCAAGACAAACAAAACGGCGAGGCCGAGCGACGCGCCAGCGAGGTCACGCAGAAGCTCAGCCAGAACACCCAGGCGTTGCAGCAGGCCCGGCAAGAGTTGGCCCAGGCCGTTCGTCGGGCGGAAAGCGCCGACCAGCAGAGGTCAACCCTCGCCGGCGAGGTCGAAAAGCTGCGTGCCGAACTCGCCGAAGCGAAGCAGCAAGCCGAGCAGCAATGCAAGCAGCTCACTCAGCAACGCGATGCCGCCGAGCGCGAGGCGGCGGCGCTGCGTGCAAAGTTCGCCGGCGTCGACCTTGCGAAGCTGCGTGAGAGCCTGACGAACGCCCGTCAATTGGCCGGCACGGTGCAGGGCGAGAACAACGACCTGAAGCTCCGCATAGAGCAACTCGTGCGCGAGCGGCGGGCGATGGAGAAGCTGGCCGACCAGCGGCTGGTGGCCGTGCAGGCACTCGAGACCAAGCTAGGCGAATTGCTGGCCAGCCGCTGGCGGCAGATGGGTCAGCGATTGCACATGGCCATGGTGCTGCCCTGGGAAGAGGCCGAGCGGAAGCGACTCGTTGGGGCGAGCACGAATGGGCAACACGCCGGCTGACAGGATTCGCATCTACAGGAGAGCCATCGATGACCACGACCCGCACCGAGAGCACGGGACTCTTGCGGCACGCACGCGACATCGCCGAACGTGCGAGCGCCCTGTCGAGCGATGCTGGCATCGCGAAGGCACTCGAGGCCGCATTGCAAGGTGAGGCTGGGGTTGCACTCGTGGTCGGTGAACCCGATGCCCAGACACTCGATGCCCTTACTACAGCATGCGATGAGCGGTCGTGGCAGGTATTTGTCGCCACCGGTCATGTGGCCGCCGCAACGAATTTCGCCGCCACCCTGCGCCGTGGGGTCATCGTCGAGCACACCGCTGCCGAGTTGCTCCGCACGCTGCCGGTGAAGCCGTGCGTGTCGATCGTGTGCGAGCACGATGCCGGCCGTACTTCGGCGAGCCTGAGCACGATTGCCAACGCGATGCCGGACGGTGGCATGGCGATGGTCTTTGGTAAAGACGTGGCGATCAGCGACGCGTGGGGCGTGATTCGCCACGCCGGTGGCCTCACGCTGCTCGCACGCAAAGTCGCTTCGGCCGGCGTCTTACCGGTTCGGCTGGACAACGAGGTGTACGGCCGCTTGAGCGATCTGTCGCGCAAGGCGCTCGCCGAAGGACCGACGCCCGCGCCCGACGCCACGATGCGCTCGCCGGCGGTCGTTTCGCCCACGGGCATGGGCAGCGCGAAGACCCGGCAGGCGCTCGTGAAGGCGGTCATGCTCGCACGCGACGTGCTCGAGCCCCGCCGCGAGAATCGCCGGCTCGAGGGCCTCAGCCGCTGGCCTTGGGTCGTTCCCGACGCGAAGCCGCTGCCTCCGACGATGCCCGACGGCTCGCCCTGGCCCAGGATCACGGTCGTCACGCCCACGTACAACCAGGGCCACTTCATCGAGGAGACCATCCTCTCGGTGATCCACCAGGGCTACCCCAACCTCGAGCACATCCTGATGGACGGCAAGTCGACCGACCACACGATGGAGGTGGTCGACAAGTACCGCGACCACTTCGCCGTGATCGTCTCGGAGAAGGACAAGGGCCAGAGCGACGCCATCAACAAGGGCTTCGAGTGGTCGACGGGCGAACTGCTCACCTGGATCAACAGCGACGACATGCTCACGCCCGGCGCACTCGCGGCGGCGGCCATCGCGTACAAGACCAGCGGCGCGAGCTTCATCAACGGCGTGTCGCAGGTGTTCCGCGAGGGCAAGCTGGTGCATCAGTGCATCACGAGTTGCCCCGACGGCCCGATGCCGCTCATGGACATGCTCGACCTGGAGAACTGCTGGCTGACCGGGCAGTTCTGGTGGCAGCCGGACTGCTTCTTCAGCAAGGAATTGTGGGACAAGGCCGGCTCGCATGTGCGTGTCGACTGGTATTACTCGATGGATTACGAGCTGTGGCTTCGCATGGCCCAGGCCGGCGCGACGGTGCACAGCATCGGGCGCCCCATCTGCTGGTATCGCACCCACGCCGACCAGAAGACCAGCGAGGGCGAAGGCGAGGGCTTCCGAGGCGAACTGCCCAAGGTCGTGAAGGACCACTGTGAGAAGCACAACATCACGCTCGAGCCGCGCGAGAAGGAGGTCGTCAAGGGCCGCCTGCGCGTGGTGTTCTTCAACGACGTGGGCTTCGAGTACGGCGCGGGTATCGCGCAGCGGCGGCTGGCCGAGGCGTTCGCGAGCGCGGGGCACGATGTCCGCGTGCTCGCCGCCACGCACCCCGAGCCTGTGCGTGAGAGCCCGACCATCTCCGCCTCTGACGCTCTGGCTGCCATCGACGCCCACGATCCCGACTTGGTGATCATCGGCAACGTGCACGGCGCCGACATCGCGCCCGAGGTGCTCGGCGCTATCGCCGCCAAGCACGAGACGGTGTTCTTCATGCACGACGCCTGGCTGCTGACCGGCCGCGAGACGTACTTCGGCGACAACGAGGACTTCCTAACAGGCATCGTCGGCCCGACGAGCAAGAACGCGGGCTACCCAGCGATGGACGAGAGTGCCATCCGCCCCGCATGGGAGGCCAAGCGGCGCTTCCTGACCGGCAGCGACACGCTGACCATCATGACGAACAGCCAATGGCTGGCCGACCGCGCGAACGCCGCGCTCGCCAAGCTCGATTCGATGGAAGCGCCGGGTAACGGCCAATCGCCCTTCGACCTCGGTGGTCGCCCGGCGGTCAATGCCGTCCGTTACGGCCTCGACCTCGATGCCCTGCAACCCCGCGACAAGGCGACCTGCCGCGACATCCTGGGCTTGCCGCAGGACGACTTTATCATCATGGCCTCGGCGTGTTCGCTCGAGGACGATCGCAAGGGCATCGGTTATCTGGCAAAGGCACTCAAGCAACTCGACCTTCCCGACGCGACAGTGGTCGGCGTGGGCTACATGGCGCCCAATGCCAAGGCGCCAATACCCGGCATGCGCGCGATGGGCTACATGCGCGACGCCCAGCAACTGGCGATCCTGTACTCGGCGTGCGACGTGTTCGTCGCGCCGAGCACCGACGAGGCGTTCGGGCAGGTGTTCATCGAGGCGGCCGCGTGCGGCACGCCATCGGTCGGCTTCCCGGTGGGCGGCGTGCCCGAGGCGATCACGCATGGCGTGACGGGTCTGGTCGCCAGCAACGTCTCGGCCGAGGCGCTCGCGGCGGCGATCGACACGTTGTATCGCGACCCGAAGTACCGGAACGACCTGGGGCAGTGGGCGCGCATCCACGCCCAGAACGAGTGGAGCCTGTGGACCAGCTACCAGCGGCTGCACGCGGCCCTCGCTCGGAGCGGCGCGGGCAAACGCATCGGATTGAGCCGCAAGATCGACTTCACCCGGCCAGCGCCAATGCCGCAGAGCGCCACGCTGATCCGTCCGACGCACCCGGCATACGAGCCTCGCTTCGGCTTCGAGTATTGGGAAGGCCCGAAGCCCGAGCAAAACCTCGAACGCTTCCGCTGGCTGCGTGGGCCAAACGCCGCAGCCGTGTTGCACGCCACCAAGTCCGGCCAAGCGAGGCTCGCCATCACGTGCCGCAACACGCACCCGAACCAGCGGCTGCGCATCGTGATCAACGGCAAGCAGGTGTGCGACCAGCGCGTGCCCAAGACCGAGCCGCGAACCGACCACGCTATCACGGTGCCCGTGCAGGTGAACCAAGGGCCAAACCACCTCCAGATGAACACATGGAAGTGGAACCAGGGCGAAGGCAGGCCGCTTTCGATTATGCTGACCGATCTGCGATTGATCGAGGACTGATCGGAGATCAGATCACGTCGCGGATCTCGGCACGAACCGCCTTGAGCGCGAGCAACCCCAGCGTGGTGAACAGCACGCCCCAGCCGAGCGCGGCGGGCATGAGCCACCAGTCGGGCATGCGCGCCTCGAGCATCATCTGCCGGCCGGCCAGGAGTGCGGGATACGCCGGGTTGTATGGCAGGATGGCCTCCGCCCAGTCGGGCAGGATGTTGGCCGCGTAGACAATGGGAAAGGCCCAGAACCCGATCGTCAGGCCGATCTTGATGACCTCGCTGACGTCGGCCACGAAGGGCACTACGGCCGCACCAATCGCAGCCACACCGAAAGCCAGCAGGAGCAGCAACGCGAAGGGGAGTGGGGCGAGCAACCAATACGCGCTCGGAATGAAGCCGAAAGGGATCGCTGCGAGAGCCAGAATGGTGTAGCTGATGAGCAGGCCGATCGCGCTCGAAACGACCGCCTGCGCGACAAACGCGCTCTCGGGGATCGGCAACTTACGCAGGTATTGGGCATTCGCGCGGATGGCGTTGCTGCCGCGAGTTACGGTCTCACCGAACGCGAGCCACGGCAGCATCGCGCTGCACAAGTACACGACGTACGGTGCTTCGCTATCGACGTGCCGATCCATGATTGCGGCGAAGACGACCGAGTACACCAGGATCATCGACAGCGGCTGCAACACGTTCCACAGCACGCCCGCGCTCGCCCCGGCGTAGCGGTGCCGCACGTCCGACAACGCGGTACGCCAGATGTATCGTGCGTGGGGCCAGAGTTCGAGCATGGTGATATACCCGGTTAGTCGCCGTGCTTGGCGCGTAGCTTGGTGCTCAGCCGGCAGACCAGTTGGGCCCGCTCGGTCTCGTTGATCCAGTCTTGCAAGGTCGCGGCGATCTCGTCGGCCGGCACCGGCGCACCGGGAAGCGGGCACGAGGCGCCCAACTGCCGCTCGGCGATGGTCCGGTATCGCGTCAACGTCCGATCTCCGTACATCGAGACGAAGTCGAATTCCTCGTTGAGGAAGAGCACGACGGGCACACGGTTGCCGTCGTTGATGACCAGCCGCTCGGCGAGGTCCATGTGCTCGTCGCGGTCGAGGGCACCCAACTTGATCAGATCGGGACGCAGGCTTGCGATGGCGTCGAGCATCGGTACCTGTTGCACGCAGTCGCCGCACCAGGTGCCGCTGACCACGAGGATGTGCATCCGGCGGGTGAAGCCGTCGAAAACGCTCTTGTGCTCGTCTGTCGTGTGAACATGCCGGCGAAAGTCGGCCCAGGCCTTCTGGTGGCTCTCTCGCCCAGTGGCGACATAGGCGTTGTAGGGCAGCGCCTGGCCGAACTTGGTACGAAGAAAATCGGTCTCGATCATGGCGACACGGTACGCGCCGGAGGCCGCCCTACGCGGGCGGAGCCACACTCGGGGCAGACATCCCCCACCACCGACGACAGGTCGTAGCCGCAAGTGAAGCACGCTGGCGTGCGTGCGCAGCGGCGGGCTTCGGTGCCCACAATTCGGTCTTGCACAACGAATGTCAGCACCGAGCCGATGAGCCACGCGACGCCATAGCCCAGGATCGCGCTGGCCAGCAGCGGAGCGGCCGTGATGCCGAACGGGCCGGTGGCGCTCGTGGACTCGAGCGAGCCATCGGTGTGGAACGTGCTTACTTCGCTGTAGATCGTGGAAACCGCCTCGACGAATACCAGCCAGCCCATCGCCCCAAGCACGAACGCCCCGGGTACGGCCGCGATCATGATCCGGCGTCGCTTCTGGACAGCCTTGACGGCCCCCCTGGCCTGCTTGAGCGGGATCGCTAACTTTCGGGCCACCGCCAGAGGCGGATAGACGGCCCACCACAGTCGATGGGGTCGATCGGTCATGCCCGATTGATTGGGAAGTGGAGCGGACGTGAGTCGAACACGCGACCTCATCATTGCGAACGATGCGCTCTACCAACTGAGCTACCGCCCCGGGTTCGCCGGGCCTCTCGGCCGAGCGGCGGGAGTATAGGACGGCCGTTCACGGGCGTCAGAGGGCGTTCTTTTGGCCCGATAACAACGAATTTGCCCATCGCCGCCGAAATTCTGGCTCGGAGCCAGCGGGATGCCGTTGTATTGTTAGTGCTAACTTATCTGTCCGGTCGCAAGCCGCTGGAGGGAGCGGCTGGCGGCCGGGCAACTTCACTGGGGCGAAGCCATGCGACCAAAGACCGAGGGCCAATGCACACTGCGCCGGCGGCGTGTCGGCATGGCGGCACTGGGTGTCGCCGCGATCATGCTCTTGAGTGGATGCCACGGCCATGGGCACTACGCCTATCACCGCGGTGTCCATGGATGCCACAATTACCACGGCGGGTACGGCTACAGCGGCGACGTCGACTTGTTCACCGGTTTGGCCGTGCTGTTCGTTGCGCTCTGGGCCGCGTGCAGCTAAGGGAAGTCAGTTAATGTAGAACAGCGAGTTGAACAGGTCGTCGCCGAAGGTGTCCTGCATGTCGCTCCAGAGCTCGTCGCGGGTAACGGGCTTGTCACCGACCGGCACCAGATACGGCGCGGCGGCCGAGCCCTGGACCCAGTAGAACACGTCGAAGTCGCGAGGCTCGTCGAAGAACTTGCGTATGTCGATACCTTGCGAGCCGTCGCCGCGCCAGAAACGCAGGAGCTTCTTGCCCTCGAGCAAAGCCTCTGCCTCATCGAGCAAGTCGAGCCACATGGCGACCTGGGGCTCGCCGAGTGCGACACCGCGCATCGCGGGGGACTGGTGCGGGGCGGGCAGCCACTCGCGGTCGTCGTCGGTCTCGGCTCGGGCGTTCTTCCACATCGCGCGGCTGTGCTCGATGGCGTTCAGCAGGTGCTGCCGGGCGGTTGCCATGCGCTGCCTGCCATCGTCGGCCAGCGGGAAGTCGAGGCTGCCGACGAACGCGAGGATATCGCCAATGTCGATGTCCACGCCCATCCGGTCGAGGGGCTTGTTCTGCAGGAGGAACGGGTAGGGGGTTTGCGGCTTGGGGAAGAACAGGTGGCCGCAGCGGCCGAACAATTCCTGGTTGTCATAAGCAAGCATGATCTCGCCGGCGGCCATCAGCACGTCGTTGTACGCCCGGAGCCAGTGCAGGTCGGTTGCGTCGAGGCCGAGCACGAATGACTGCTGAGCCTCTGGGATATTGACACCGCCGCGGAAGAGCATGGAGAACACACGCGCGGGCTCCTCGCGCGGAGCAACCACGCCGTCGCCGTTGAAGTCGATGGGGATTCGTGCCATGTCGAGACGCAGCTTCCAGTCGCCCTCGATGGGCACGCTGTCGAACAGCTCGTCGGCGGCGCGCAGGTCGTCGAGCCAATCGCTCACGATGCCGCGCACGTCGGCGGCGGTCACCGGCTTCGGGTCGGGGTTATGCCCGGCCTGCATGAGGCCGCGGAACATCATGATACTGCCCGAGCGGATGGGCTGGCCCGCGCCATATTCGTACAGGCGCTGCGCGGCTCGCTCTCCACTGCGGAAGAACGTCGCCAGCGCATGAGCGAACCTCGTGCGCTCATCGGCATCGCCGCTCTCGACGAGTGCACCGAGTTCCTGGGTCGCCTTGGTCAGCGTGGCACCGTCGCGGGTGAAGGCGTCAACCGCGGGATCGGCGTGAGTGGCGGAAGCGAGCAGGCAGCACAGGACTCCAACAACGAGTGAACGATTATGTGGCATGGGATGACCCCCTTGAACTTCTAACGTCGCCATCGGTCACGCGGCATCGCGATCCGACGTACCGTCCATGCTATGACCACCTCACACAACATGCCGCCGAACCCCAACGACGACCTGACCCGCCGAGACTTCATGCGTGCAACCTCGGCAGGCTTGGCTGCGGCGGCGGGCGGTGGATATCTCGCCTCCCACGCGTCGGCCGCGCCGCGGCGCAACGATGCCGTCGTGGAAGAGCTCGACGCATTGCCGCAGGATCGCCAGTGGGGCAACGGGCCCTTCGGATATGACCTGCCCTACACGAGCCAGCGGATGCCCGTGCTGGCGCGCAACTGCGTGGCGACGAGCCAGCCCCTCGCGGCGCAGGCGGGTCTTGAGATGCTGCGGCTCGGGGGGAACGCGGCGGATGCGGCGGTCGCCACGGCCGCGGCGCTCACGGTCGTCGAGCCCACCGCCAACGGCATCGGCAGCGACAACTTTGCGCTGCTTTGGATGAAGGACGAGAACGGCAACGCGAAGCTGCACGGCCTGAACGCCTCGGGCCGTGCGCCCAAGGGGCTCAATCGCGAGGACTACGACGGGCTCGACAGCATGCCGCTGTACGACTGGCGCGCGGTGACGACGCCCGGCGCGGTGTCGGGCTGGGTCGCGGTGAACGAGAAGTTCGGCAAGTTGCCGTTGGAGAAGGTGCTCGAACCAGCGATCCGATACGCGAGCGAGGGATTCCTCCTCAGCCCGGGCGTGGCGCAGGGCTGGGGCGCTTCGGCCCGGCGGTATCGCGGGGCGGCTCGCTTCGAGGCATGGCAGCAGACATTTACGCGTGATGGGCGCACGCCCGAGCCTGGGGAGCTGTTCGCCAGCCCCGGCCATGCCCGCACGCTGGAGGCAATCGCGAATACCAAGGGCCGTGCGTTCTACGAGGGCGAGATCGCGCAGGCTATCGACGCTGGAAGCAAGAAGCACGGGGGCTCGTTACGCCTCGCAGACCTCGCGGCACACGAGGCTCGGTGGGTCGACCCGATCTCGATCGACTACCGCGGCTGGCGGCTGCACGAGATCCCGCCGAACGGGCAGGGCATCACGGCGCTCATCGCGCTGGGCATCCTTCGCCACTTCGAACTCGCTGACATGGAAGTCGACTCGGCCAAGTGGATGCATCTGCAGATCGAGGCGATGAAGCTGGCCTTCGCCGACGCGCACCAGCACATCGCCGACCCGGAGCACATGCCGGTGTCGGCCGACGACCTGCTCGATGACGGCTACCTGGCTGCACGCGCGAAGCTGATCAATCGTGACAAGGCCGGCAACTTCGACTATGGCGAGCCCAAGGATGGTGGCACGGTGCTGCTGACCGCCGCCGACGCGGACGGCAACATGGTCAGCTTCATCCAGAGCAACTACACGGGCTTCGGGTCGGGCATGGTGGTGCCGGGCTTTGGCATCGCGATGCACAACCGCGGCGGCAACTTCTCGCTCGAACCCGGTCACGTAAATGAGATCGCGCCGGGCAAGCTGCCGTATCACACGATCATTCCCGGCTTCGTGACGCGCGATGGATTACCGGCGATGGCGTTCGGCGTGATGGGCGGTTTCATGCAGCCCCAGGGCCACGCCCAGGTTCTGGTACGCCTGGCCGACCACGGGCAGAACCCACAGGCCTGCCTCGACGCGCCGCGATGGCAGATCGAACGCGACGGCCGCGTGATGATCGAGCCCGGATTCGAGACGCTCGCCGGCGAGGGCGTGTACGACCAACTCGAAGCGATGGGCCACCCGATGCGCCGCTACCGCACACGCAACGCGACATTCGGGCGCGGGCAAGTTATCTACCGACTTGAAGACGGTTACCTGGCCGCGAGCGATCTTCGTGCCGACGGGCAGGCGGTGGGGTTCTAGAACGAACTCGCCTTCTTATCCGCCGCGTCGATCCACGCCTGCGCTTGCTCGGCCCACGTCGTGCCGGGAACGGCGCCGATGACGCGGTTGAACCAATCGCGGGCCTTGGTGGCCTCTCCCAGATTGTCGTAGGCCTCGGCTACGCCCAGCAAGAGTTGGCCCTTGACTTCGGCGGGCTGCTTGTCCCAGTTGTCGTAGAGCTTCGACAACGCCACGTTGGCATCCTCGATGCCCTGCTTGGCGTAGCCACTCGCCATGTTCTCGATCGGGTGGTACTTAGCGAGGCTGAGCAGCATGTTCGCCGCAACCATGCGCACGCCGGGGTTCTCCGGCTCAAGATCGCGGGCCTTGTTAAGGTCGGTCAGTGACGCGTTGGTATGGTTCATCGCCGCACGAAAGTCGCCGCTCGACGAGGCATCGCCCGCCTCGAACATCTTGGCGGCTCCCCGCCAAGCGATGGCCTCGGCGTGCTGTGGGTCGGCTTCGAGCGCACGCTCGCAGGTGGCGAGCAATCGTTGCCGGGCCTCCTTGTTACCTTGGGCGGCCTGAACGAAGTCGGCGAACACCTCACGCTCGAATGCCCGGTAACCGGTGTCGCCGGGCTCGATCTGGATGAACTCGAACTCCTGCTCGGTATTGCCGGCAACGCCTGGATCGGCCGATTGGCCCAGAGCGACGCTTGTGGCGGTAAGCAGAGCAACGACAACGGGGCTCAGACGCTTCATTGGAAATCTCCATAGCACAGCGGATTTAGTTTGCACAAACTAGTTTTAGGTTTCCAAACCGTTCGCTTTCAGAGCCGCGTGGAGCGGGGCAATCAAATCGCCATACTTCGCCGCCCGGCCCTTGGCCGACTTGTAGATCGGCCGGCGGACCTGGGTCACGCTCAGCGTGCGATCGGCACGGTTGGCCTCATGCGGCCGCAGGCAACGGTCGTCCCACGGCAGGCCGACGAAGTCGATGATCTTGCGCGAGGTGGTGGGCAAGTCGTTGACCAGATCCTCGTATCGGATAGTCAGGAAGTCGTTCTGGCACGCCTCGCGCCAGTGGGCTGCCAGGCGGTCGTTCTCGGCGTACACCGCGGCGAGGTTCTCGAAGCTGTCGGCGTAGGGGATTGCGACAGGTCGCAGACGCTCGAAGTAGCACGACAGGCAGTTGTCGGCGGGGTCGCGGCGGGTGTAGATGAACTTGGCCCCCGGCAGGATGCAGTCGGCGAAGCCCAGCCGCCGCATGTTGGCCAGGTCCTTATTCGAGATGATCTTGACGGCCGGGGCCTTCGCACGCATATCGCGCTCGTACTGCGCGCCGCATTCGTCGAGTTGCTCGGCGTCGAGTTCGAGGACGTTGTGCGGGTAGGGCGTGTCGAGACTGAAGCGGTGGTTCAGGCTGCCGATGAGCAATTGGAGCGAAAAGTCCTCATCGGCACCGAACGCATCGGGATGGGCGTGGATGATGCGCTCGGTGAGCGTCGAGCCACTCCGGGGCATGCCAACGATGAATACGGCCCATGAACCGTCCCGCGTCGCGCGCGGCCCCGCTTGCAGACGTTCCTTGCTGAAGGCCTCGATGGTCGCGTCGTTCTCGGCCCTGTACCCGTCGAGGTTGAACGGCACGCGCAACATGGCATTGCCGCGCTTTGCGGCGTCCAGGGCCTGCTCGAACTGCTTGTTGCGCTCGTAAGCCCGGGCCATGGTCAGGGTGGTGCTGCGGAGCTGGGGCTCTTCGGGCAGGCCGGCACTCATGACGCGTTCGCCGAGCGCGATGGCATCCTTTAGGCGGTTCGACTCCATCAGCACCCGCACCCCCACCGCCGCCAGCGACGGGTTGGTCGGATTAGCCGCGATGGCGGGTTCGAGGGACTTCCACGCCCGCTTGAAGTTGCCCTGCATCTCGTACACCTCGGCCCGTCCCGCCACGGCTGGTGGGAAGTCGGGATCGAGCTTCAACGCCCTCGCGTAGTGGGCCAGCGCGTCGCCCAGCTTGCCGGCATTGACGTAGGTCTCGCCCAACTGTACTTCACGAAGCGGGGAGGGCGGCGAGTGATCGACCACGAACTTGCGGTGCTCGATGGCCTTGTCCAGGAAGCCCGTCGCCAGCGATACCTCGCCCATGATCAGGTGCACCCGGGGGTCGTTGGGCAGGTCCTGCAACAGCGTGGTGCCCACCGTGTGGGCCTGGGCGTAGTCGCCGCGCGCCGCGGCGTCGCTGGCCAGTTGGAGCAGTTCGGTCACACGCTGGGGGCTGAGGCTCATGGGCCCATCATAAACCCCGTCCAGTGCGGGGCATTCGAGGTCGCAAGCCTATCGTTCTACACCGTTGAAACCGGGGAGTGACCATGCGCGAACTGCTGGATCTGGACGCCTCGCTCGAACCTGTTCAGGGCGACTTGGCCTCGTTCCTGGGCCGCGTGGCCGACCGTTTTGATGCCGCCCTTAACAGCGACATCCTTGCCGTCCAGCGGCTGACCCAGCACGTCGAACGCTACCGCGGCAAGATGCTCCGACCCGCGCTGGTCGCACTCTCGGCGGGTGCCGCACATAGCGATCTCGCAGCCGTGTTGCACGGGCCAAAGGGCGCATCGCTTGAGGTTATCGGCGCTGTGTGCGAGATGGTGCACATGGCCACGCTCGTGCACGACGACGTGCTCGACGAGGCCGACACCCGCCGCCGCGGACGCACCGTGAACGCCATGAGCGGCAACGAGACGGCGGTAATCCTGGGCGACTACCTCATCGCCGGCGCGTACCACCTGTGCTCGACGCTCGATGAGCAGGCCACGGCCCTCCGCGTCGCGCGCGCCAGCATGGTGGTGTGCAGCGGAGAGCTCCTCCAGCTCGACCGCCGCGACGACCTGTCGCTCGACGAAGCAACGTACTACGAGATCATCGATCGCAAGACTGCCGAGCTCATCGCTGCCGCGTGCGAGCTTGGCGCCGTCGCCGCGGGTGGATCGCCCGATGTGGTCATCGCCCTGGAGTCCTTCGGCCGCCAGATCGGCTCGGCGTTCCAGGTGCGCGACGACCTGCTGGACCTCACCGGTCGTGAGGAGGTCGTCGGCAAGAGCGTGGGCCGCGACGCCCGCAAGGGCAAGCTCACGCTGCCGGTCATCCATCACCTCCACAGCGCCACCCCCGACGAGCGGGCCCACAGCCTCGCGCTCGCGCTCCGCGCCGCCCACGAGGACTCGGGCGATGCGCCCGCCCAACTCCGTCACAGGCTGGACACGACGGGCTCGGTCGAGCACGCCCAGCGAGCATCGGAAGCCATCGTCGATCGAGCCCGGCGGCAGTTGGACGCCGTCCCCGATTCGCCCGCTAGCCGGACGCTGCTGGCGATGGCCGACGCGGTGGTCAATCGGGCTTTTTAGTTCCTTCGCCACCGGCCATCAGCACGGCCGGCGTGACGGCCCAGGCCATCCAAAGCGGCAGCGAGTACCGCGCATAGGGCGAGAGCAACGCAACGTGCAACGCGAATACCGACCCGCTGGCGGCGATGAGCAGCGCAAGCGACCATCGGCGACGAACGAGGCACGCCACACCCGCCGCGACGGCGCTCACCAGCAAGCCCAACGTGACGAACCCGAAATGGTGCGACCGCGTCCACGCGTTGAACAGCCACGCGGCGCCGCGGCTGGGTCTGTCCATCGCCAGCGGCCGAAGAACCTGGTCGGGCGGCCCGCCGATCTCCATGTTCGAAGCCGGTCCGGTCCGGGTGGGATCGACAGCGGCACGCTGCACGATCCAGAATAACTCGCGCTGCGGGGGGCGTGTGCCACCGGGCAGATAGTCGCACTGCCACATCGCAGCGAAGAGCATGCCCTTCAGGTATGAGCCGGGATGGGTGAGCGCGTTGTCGATCGCCCACCGGCCGACGTGCGCTCGGACTGTGTCGTCCTCGAACGTACCGATGGTGAACACGTACTCGTGGAGCGAATCGGGTGTCGGGTCGTCGCCGACGATGCGCTCGTATTCGTCGGCCAGATGCTCGGTCGGGGCAAGGCTGGGGTCGAGCCGACCCGACAAACCGAACCCGAGCCAGAGCACGGCGGTGCTGCCCTCGCCGAAGCCCGACACCCCGCGTCGGTGGTTGTAGAGTAACCAGGGCCCCACCGCCACCATGAACGCCGCCGCACCCAGCACAAGCGCGATCAGGCGTGGGCGAATGCCAGCCGATCCGGGGATCAGCACGCTAGCCAACAAGACCAGCGGCACCGCAACCTGGAACGCCGGTCGCACAAGACACAGCAAACCGGCGGCGACGCCGATCCACATGAGGTGCCAGACTCGAAATCTCGGGATGGCCATCGGCAGCACGATGAGGCCGACCGCCAGGAAGACGGCCAGGCTCTCGGAGAGCATGTAGCCCTCGAGCGCCAACGCACGCGGGTCGAGCGCGGGGATGAGCCCGCACAGAATCCCAGCGGCCAGGGAAACGCGTGCCGATCGCCGACGCTTCACCAATGCGGACGCAACCCCAGCGACGGTGGCCGCGGCCACGAGGCCCAACAGCCGCTGCACGATCATCACCGCCATCGGGTCTCGCCCGAATACTGCGAACACACTGGCGAGAAAGACGGGGTACCCCGGCGTGCGGTACGAGGGCACACCACCGAATGGCTGGCCGCGAGCGATCGCCCAGGCCCAATGCGTGTAGAGGACGCTGTCGTTGGTCAGGATGAGCGGCATGTGGCCGAGCAGAGCCAGCCGAACGAGCCCCCCCACGGCCGCGACGAGCACGACCGACCAGAGGATTGGCCGAGCGGCCAGCGACGTGCGAACGCGCTCCAGCGACATCGGGCCAACCGTAGGTCGCAAGGCAAACCGGCCATCCCGAATCGGCGACTTGGAGGCCCGGACGCGCAATAATGACGTTCCGCCGGAACGAACGCCGGCGGAGCCCCGGGCGTGTGCCAGAGTGGACTAATGGGGCGGATTGCAAATCCGTTTGGAGAAATCCAGCCGTGGGTTCGAATCCCACCGCGCCCTTTCTGATTTTCTCGCAGGCCCCGTGCTCGCGACACCCAAATATTTTCCGAATCGGAGGCTTCCAATGACCACCGCCGCACCAGCCCCCAAGGCCGGCCTCGAAGGTGTCGTCGCCGGCGACACAAGCATCTGCAACGTCGAGCAGGACGCCCTGATCTATCGCGGCTACGAGATCCACGACCTGGCCGACAACGCCAGCTTCGAGGAGGTGGCCTACCTGCTGCTCGAGGGCGACAAGCCCACGGCCGCGCAGCTCAAGTTCTTCAAGGACGAGCTCATCGCCAACCGGGCCCTGCCGCCCCAGGTCATCGACTACCTCAAGACCGTCAAGCCCATGGTCATTGCCGGCAGCGCCGTGCCGATGGACATCCTCCGCACCGCCGTGAGTTTGCTGGGCAACCTCGACAAGGAATGCCAGGACATCTCCGCCGAGGCCAACCTGCGCAAGGCCAAGCGGCTGACCGCCAAGATCCCCACGATCATCGGCCACATGCAGAACGTGATCGACGGGCAGGAGATCGTCGCCCCCGACACCGGCGGCGACGCCAATCTGGGCCACGCGGCCAACATGCTCTACCTGATGAGCGGCAAGAAGCCCGACGCCGAAGCGGAAAAGGTCGTCGATGTCTCCCTGACGCTGTACGCCGAGCACGACTACAACGCCAGCACGTTCGCCAGCCGCGTCATCGCCGGCACGCTCAGCGACATGCACGGCGCGGTCACCGGCGCCATCGCCGCCCTGAAGGGACCGCTGCACGGCGGTGCCAACGAGGCGGCCATGGACATGCTCCGCGAGATCATGAAGGACCTCGATGGGAAGATCGAGAAGCCCGCCGTCGAGCAGTGGATGCGCAAGGCCTTCGAGGAGAAGCGCAAGCTCATGGGCTTCGGTCACCGCGTCTACAAGAACGGCGACCACCGCGCCCCGATCCTGCACAAGCTGGGCCGCGCCGCCGCCGAGAAGCGCGGGGCCGAGTTCGTCAAGTGGTTCGAGCTGGGCGAGATCGTCCAGCAGATCATGCTCGACGAGAAAAGCATCCACCCCAACGTCGACTTCCCCTGCGGCATGACGTACTTCGCGCTTGGCATCCCCATCCCGCAGTACACGCCCATCTTCGTGGCCGCCCGGATCACCGGCTGGGCCGCCCACATCATGGAGCAGCACGCCAACAACCGTCTGATCCGTCCGCGGGCCAACTACGTCGGCCCCGACCTCCGCAAGTGGAACGGCTAATCGGCAACTGATGTCGCAACGCGAGTTCGAATCGACACTCCACACCGACCTGGCCAACCGTATGACCTACGGCGGCTATTTACATTTAGAGAAGATCCTCACCGCGCAGGAACCGCTGAGCAAGCCAGCGCACCACGACGAGATGCTGTTCATCATCCAGCACCAGACCTCCGAGCTGTGGCTGAAGCTGATGATCCACGAGCTGCGGGCGGCCATCGCCGCCGTGCAGGCGGATGACCTCGAACCAAGCTTCAAGATCCTCGCCCGCGTCAAGCACATCCTGACCCAGCTCCTCAACCAGTGGAGCGTGCTCGCGACGCTCACGCCCACCGAGTATGCCCAGTTCCGCGGCGTGCTGGGCAACGCCAGCGGCTTCCAGAGCTTCCAGTACCGGCTCGTCGAATTCCTTCTTGGCAACAAGGACCGTCGGATGCTCAAGGTGCACGAACACGACGCGGCGAACCACGCGGTGCTCAAAGAAGCCCTCGAATCGCCGAGCATCTACGACGCGTTCCTCGCGTACATGAAGGGCCAGGGCCTGCCCGTGCCCGATGCGGCCGTGAACCGCGACTACGCCGAGCCCCGCGAGATGGACGAGGGCGTCATCGCCGTCCTTAAGACAGTCTACGAGAACCCCCACGACCACTGGGCCGCCTACGAGATGGCCGAAAAGCTGGTGGACGTGGACGACCAGTTCGGCCAGTGGCGCTACCGCCACCTGCGCACGGTCCACCGCATCATCGGCATGAAGCGCGGCACCGGCGGCAGCAGCGGCGTGCCCTTCCTCCGGCAGATGATCGACCACCAGTTCTTCCCGGAGCTGTGGGAAGTCAGGACGCGGATCGAGGAACTGCCGGCGCCCAACGCGAGCACGTAAATTTAGTCACTCCACCGCGGGCAACGAAATCACAAAATCCGTCCCCCGCCCGACCTCACTCGTGAAGGTCATCTCCCCACCACTCGCCTGAATGATCCGCCGGCTTGTCGGCAGGCCAAGCCCCGTGCCACCGGCTTTGGTCGTGAAGTACGGGTGGAACACGCGATCGGCCGTCTCGGCGTCCATGCCCGGGCCGGTGTCGGTAACGTGCAATTCGACCAGGCCATCGCGCGAGTGGTGACGCACGCGGAGCATCAACTCCTTCGGTGTTCCCGCCGATGAAGCGGCCATCGCCTGCACCGCGTTGAGCATCAGGTTCAGCACGGCCTGCTTCAGCCTCGGCGCATCAACACTCGCCCACGCGGGCTCCGGCGCGAGTTCGACGCGCATACGCACGCCTTTGCTCTCGGCTTGCGGCAGGAAGAAATCAGCGAGCTCTTCAACAAGCCGATTCAGATCGACGCGCGTTGGCGCCAATCGCAGTTCGCCCGCGAAGTCGAGGAAGTCGCTGAGGATGTCGCCCAGCCGCTCGACCTCACGCTTCAGCGTGCCCGCGCGGCGTACGAGGCGGCCGCGTTGCTGCTCGTCGACGTGCGGCAACTCCTCGGCCGCCTCGGCCAGCAGTTGCGCGTTCATGCCGATGGTGGACAGCGGATTCTTGATCTCGTGAGCCAGGCCGCCGGTCATGGCGCCGATCTCGGCCAGGTGCTCGGCGGCCCGCGCGCGGCCTTCGGCCTGCCTCGCCCGGCGCGTCAGCACGCGCGTGGCCCACCAGCCCGCGCCGGCGGCCACGAGCAAGCCGGCGCCAAAGCCGGCGATCGAATTGGTCAGGGCCGTTCCCCACGGCTCGCTCGCCATGGAAGAGCATAGTGCCCAAGCGATGCGGTACGACTCACTGCCTGGGCGTGCGCGGTGTCGTCTGCCGCTTGGGCGTCTCGACCGAGCCGACGCGCACCACGCGCGTGGCCTTCCAGCCTTTGTCGGTCATCATGGCGTCATATTCGACGGTCGTGCCGTCACGCAACGACTTGTATCCCGGCCCGCTGATGACCGAGTAATGGACCATTACATTCTCGCCGTTTGGCCCAAATATGAATCCGTACCCTTTTCTGGTGTCGAACCACTTTACTTCGCCTTCGACACCAACCAGCGTCTCGGTCGGCTGTTCGGACATTGCTGCCACTCCGCCACCCAAACCCCACCAACAGCCCCACGTCGTAGGTATCAAGGGCGGCACGCGATCGGGCCGGCAACTCCGCCGACCAGAGCCGGGCTTTGCCTAGATTACCGCGCATGCGGGGTTATCGTGACGCAAATCCCGGCGTGAAAGCCGAAGTTAGCAGAACTTTGACCTATACCAGACCCAAATACCGTTCAAATTCCTAATTAATTTGCACGTCTCCCAGGTGGCAGCCTATCGAAAAGACGCCGGCGCAAGGCCGGCGTCTTTCATCACTTACGAGGTTCGATACGGATTACTCGACCGATGCCGGCCGGCGACCGCCGCGGCGCTTGGACCGCCGTTCACCGTCTCGGCCTCCATCCCGACCGCCGCCGTCGCGATCCCGGTCGCGGTCACGACCCCGGCCGCCGCGGTTGCGGTCACGGTCGCCACGGCCCTCGCCGCGCGAGCCGCGATCACCCCGGCCGCCGCGATCACCACGCTCGCCGCCTTCATCATCGCCGCCGCGCTCCTCCGGAGGCAGGGCCTGCTTGCGGCTCAGCTTGATGCGGCCCTGGTCATCAACCAGGATCACCTTCACGGTCACCTCGTCGCCGACGTTGACCACGTCGGTCACCTTCTCGACGTATCCGTCCTTGAGCTCGCTGATGTGGCACATGCCGTCGGTGCCCGCGGCGATCTCGATGAACGCGCCGAAGTCGCGCACGCTCACGACCTTGCCGGTGTAGATCGAGCCGACCTTGATCTCTTCGCCCAGCGCCTCGATCTCCTGCTTGGCACCGGCCAGGCTGTCGGCGTCGGTCGAGGCGATCGACACGGTCCCGTCCTCCTCGACGTCGACCTGCACGCCCCACCGCTCCTGGATGGCGCGGATGGTCTTGCCACCCGGACCGATGAGCTTGCCGATCTTTTCGGGGTTGATCTTCACCGTCTCGATGCGGGGGGCGAAACGCGAGATATCCTCACGTGGCGCCTCGATGACAGCCTCCATGATATCGATGATCTCGTGCCGGGCCGTGCGGGCCTGATCGAAGATGCGCTCGATCTGGTCGATCACCAGGCCGCGGGCCTTGAGGTCGAGCTGGATGCCCGTAATGCCATCGCGGGTGCCGGCGACCTTGAAGTCCATGTCGCCGAAGAAGTCTTCCTCGCCGATGATGTCGGTGATGTAGACCTCGTTCTCGCCGTTCTCGTCGGTCACGCGGCCGACCGAGATGCCCGCGCACGTCGCGCGGATCGGCACGCCCGCGTCCATGAGCGCCAGGCAGCCGCCGCAGATCGACGCCATCGACGACGAGCCGTTGCTCTCGGTGATGTCACTGACCAGGCGGATGGTGTAGGGGAACTCGTCGGGCCCGGGCAGGATGCCAAGCAGGCTGCGCTCGGCGAGCGCGCCGTGGCCGATCTCGCGGCGGCCCGGGCCCATGATGCGGCCGGCCTCGCCCACGCAGAACGGCGGGAAGTTGTAGTGCAGCGTGAACTTCTTGCTGTACTCGGGCATCAGGCCGTCGACGATCTGCGCGTCCTTGCCCGTGCCCAGCGTGCAACTCACGATGCTCTGCGTCTCGCCGCGCTGGAACAACGCCGACCCGTGCGTGCGCTCGAAGTAACCGACCTCGCCGTAGATCGGGCGAAGTTCCGTGGCCTTGCGGCCATCAGCCCGCAGGCCCTTCTCGGCCAGCAATTGGCGGGTGACCTTCTTCTCGAGCGAGCGGAAGGCTTCCTTGGCCATGGCGCGGCGCTTGGTGGTCTCCAGGTGCTCACCAGGCGTGCCGTCTTCGATGATCGGGAAGTGCTCGTCGAGCACCTCATCGCGGATCTCGCCGACGGCCTGGCTGCGGTCGTGCTTGCCGGGGATCTGGCGGGCTTTAAGCAACTTGGCCTTGGCGGCCTTGGCCACCGCCTCGACGATGTCGTCGGCGGGCAGGTTCAGGTTGTCGCCGATGCGCTTCTCCTGGCCTGCCTCGGCCGCCAGGTCTTCGATGAGTTCGAGGATCTCGCCGATGGTGTCCTGGCCGAACTCGATCGCGTCGAGCACGTCCTCGTCGGGCACCTCGGCGGCACCGACCTCGATCATGTTGATGCCGTCGGCGTGGCCGCTGAGCACCATGTCCAGATCGCTGTAGTCCATCTGGCTGGCCGTCGGGTTGGCGACGAGCACCGGGCCATCATCGGTGTGGATGCGGCCGACGCGAACTGTGGCGATCGGACCCTCGAAGGGCGCGTCGCTCAGGGTCAGGGCGGCCGAGGCGGCCACCGAAGCCAGCACGTCGGTGTCATTCTCCCCGTCGTGGCTCATGACCCAGCACTGGATCTGGACCTCGTCGATGAACCCGTCGGGGAACAGGGGGCGGATGGGCCGGTCAATCATCCGCATCGTGAGGATTTCCTTCTCGTTGGGAGCGCCCTCACGCTTGCGGAACCCGCCGGGGAACTTGCCCGCCGCGGGAAGCTTCTCGCGGTAGTCGACTTGCATCGGGAAGAAGTCGAGCCCGGGCCTGGGGTTGGCGCGGACAACGGTGGCCAACACGGCGCTGCCGCCATACCGAAGGATGACCGCCGACGAGGCCAGGCGCGCCACCACGCCGGTCTCGAGAGACATGGTGCGGCCGGCGATCTCACGCTCGACCTTAATCTGCTCGGAAATCACAACGTCTGCCATTTGAATAACCCTTTGGGTAGGTGCCGAAAGTCCAGTAGACCGCCGGCCTGGGAGAACGCCGATTGCCGAGGCTACTGGGATAGACCAGCACAGCATCGGCCGCGGCGGAGAGGGTCATTTCAGAAGGAAGGGGCAGAGGACGTAAGGCAGTACGCACAAAGGGGTTTACCCCGCAACTGCATCGCGTCGACTGCTCCTTAGGCCTTCCGAAGCCCTCGGGTGAACGGGCCATCCGGGCCGATCAAGGCGCCGGGACACGCGGCCCGGGTTGTCTGAACGGGACGGCCTCTTTCCCCGACGCCCATGCGCCGGGCCCGCCCCGGGAATGCCTCAAAAACGACAAAGCCCCCGACTGGGGCTTTGTACGCACGAAACCTCTTTACTTGCGCAGGCCCAACTTCTGGATGAGGGCCTTGTAGCTGTCGTGGTTGGTCCTGCTCAGATAGCGGAGCAGGCGGTTGCGCTTGCCCACCATCAGGATCAGGCCGCGACGGCTGTGGAAATCGTGGCGGTGCTCACGCAAGTGGCCCGAAAGTTCCTTGATGCGGCTGGTCAGAACAGCGATCTGCACCTCGGGAGAGCCCGTATCGCTCTCGTGCCGCCCGTGCTCGCCGATGACCTCTTTCTTGACCGCGGGTTCGATTGCCATAAACGCTGGCCTCTCCGATTCTTCGTAGGAACTCGATATCACCACCACACGGTGCCGGCCACCCCGGCATCCGCCACAGCCCAAATGATAGCCCGTTGGCGTTCGCCGGGTCCAGCCCTACCCAAACCACCGCAGCCGCCAGTTCCCGCCCTCCAGGATCATGTCCATGAAGGTCCACCTGAGTCCCTCTTTGGCCAACCCGGTCACCTGGAGGCGGATCACGTTATCGCCCAGCGAACGCATGATGACCTGGGGTGAATTCTCGGCCAAGGGGCCGATGCGGTTAAACAGCAGCAGCACGTCATCCCGCTTGGCCAGCAGTTCCTCGTAGGCCCGCTCGGGGGGCAGGCCTCGGGATTCGTACTCCTGCCAGGTTTTGTCGCTGAGCACCTGCTCGGTAAAGAGTTCGCGCTCCAGATCGCGTTCCGGGTCGGTCAGGGCCCGCTGGATATGGATCATCAGATCGCGGGCCGTACGAGACCGCAGCACGATCTCGCCGTCGGGTAGCTCCTCGCGGATCGGGGTCTGGAGGTCGGGGTCGATGCCTCGGCGCGCGTCGGGCGAGACCTTCGACGCACGGCCGCTGGGCGAACCGCTTAGCCGGCCGAACAGGTCGTTCTTGGGCGTCTCGTTGAGCACGACCTCCTGGCAGCCGGCCAGCACCAGCAGCGAGAATCCCAGCCAGAACCCCAGGTTGATCGCCTCAGTTCTCGGCATCGCCTCCACCGGTCTGCTTGGCGGCGCACCCGCAGCCGGGGCCACACCCGCCCGCTGGCACGGGCTGGGCCTCGGGCATCGGGCCCAGCAGGTGCTCGATCTTGGCGTTGAGGAACTTGGTGTGGTGCTCCAGGTGCCAAGTCGCGAACGCCAGGATTTCGCGAACGGTCATAGCTCCCCGTTCGGGGTGCATGGCCGAGCGGTTCTGGATCGACTCGTCCATATCGAACAACCAGTCGAGGGCCCAGCGGCGGAGCGTGTGGATGACCGCGACCGAGCCGGCCACGGGAGGTGCGCTCGTCACGCCGCTGCGGGTGCCCCGGCCGTAGAGCGGGCCGTCGAAGAACGCCTGCTCGTCGAACACGCCCAGCACCGGCGTCTCCTCGGCCACCGCCCGCCGGATGCGGTGCAGATACACCAACTCACAGTCGGCCAGGTGGGTCACCAGGGCCCGGATGGGCAGCAGGCCCGCCCCGGCCTCGGGCTTGAAGGGCGTGTCGAGATCCTGCTCATTTAGGTGGAACATGCGGGGGTCGAACCACTCGACGCCGACCGAGTACCGCCGGACCAGTTCGGGCCAGTCGAGTTCGGCCAGAGCCGCGACGGGAGCGACCTCGAGTTGGGTGGATAACGGGCCAGATGAGTGGGGGCCGCAGGCTTGGGAGTTCGTGGGGGCTTGCGTCATGGGGCATGGTACGGGGCCGGCGTGCTCCTAACCTATGGATAGTGACCACCCCCACCTCCCAACCAACGCCGAGCGAAACCGACGGCTGGGCGTGCAGCCTGCGTGTCATGATGATGCCCAGGGACACCAACCAGTACGGCACGATCTTCGGCGGGGTGATCCTCAGTGCCATCGACCAGGCGGCCTTCGTCGAGGCCCGCCGCCACGGCGTGCACCGCTGGGTGACGGCCAGCGTCGACAAGGTCGAGTTCAGCCAGCCCGTGCACGTTGGCGACCTGGTGACCTGCCTGACGCGGACGACCCGCACCGGCACCAGCAGCGCCACCGTCGAGGTGCGAGTGGAGGCCGAGCGGTACGAGGGCGGTGAAACCGTCCGCGTGACCGAGGCGCAACTGACGATGGTGGCCATCGGGCCCGATGGACGGCCCGTGCCGATGACCAGCCCCCCCACGGCCCACCTGCCGGCGATCCCGCCGATGGATCCAGCCTCAACCGAATGACGTTCGGCCGGTAGAACACGCAGGAGACACCAATGGGCGACCAACGCGAGACCCCGCGGCTGCTGGCCCTGCTCAGCGGGGGTGGCCGGACGCTGCTGAACCTGCTCGACGTCATCGAGGCGGGCGAGTTGCGTGCGCGGGTTTCGAGCGTGGTCGCTTCGCGCCCCTGCGTTGGCGTCGAGCGCGCACAAGCGAGGGGCTTGCAAACCCAGATCATCCGCGGCATGATCCCTGCCGGGAAGCTGCTCGAACTCGTGCGCGCGCACGACGCGTCGTGGGTCGTGTTGTGCGGCTACCTGCAGCGCATCGACGTACCAGACGAACTCACCGGTCGCATCGTGAACATCCATCCGGCCCTCCTACCCAAGTTTGGCGGGCCGGGCATGTATGGCGATCGGGTGCATCAGGCCGTGCTCGACGCGGGCGAGACCGAGAGCGGCTGCACGGTGCACCTGTGCGACGCCGAGTATGACACGGGGCCGATCGTGTTGCAGGAGCGATGCCCCGTGTTGCCCGATGACACGGTGGAAACGCTGGCGGCGCGGGTGTTCGAGGTCGAGTGCCGGGCGTACCCCAAGGCGCTGGCAACGCTGCTGGCCCGCGACGCCGCGGCGCAGGAGGCGACACGATGAGACGGCTTGTTCCATGGCTCGTGCTGGTCTTGTGCGCATTCGCGTTCGCGCAGAACGAGCCAATCCGCCTCTCCGACGCGCAGCTCGAGACCGAGGCCTTCGCACTCGCGATGGATGGCGACTACGAGGGCGCGCTGCCGTTGTTCGAGGAGATGGCCCGCCGACAACCCGAGTCGTACGTGCCGCAATACAACGTCGCCAGCTCGCTCGCGCAGCTCGGTCGCACCGATGAATCGCTCGACGCCCTGGACCGTGCGCTCGAGCTCGGCTTCGATGAACTCGCGCACCTCCAGAACGATCCCGACCTCGACCCGGTCCGCGATACCGACCGCTTCAAGACGATTATCGAGGGCTGGCCCGAGCGGATGGAGGCGCTGGCCAAGACCCGCTTCGACGAGTTGCTCCGAAAGTTCGGAGGCGGGTATTACAGCGAAGAGGACGCGTTTTTGCGGCTTCGATTCGCGGTCGGCCTGCCCCAGCAGAGCTTCTCGATGGCGCGAGGCGAGCTCGACACGGTCAGCCGCTGGGCAGTCGCGGAACTGTTCGACAATCTCGTCGAAGCCGATACTGCGTCGGTGCCGTGGGTGAGCGTGGTGATTCCCACCGATAGCGACTTCCGCCGCTGGGCCGACATCCGCCACGGCGAAGCGGCCCGCGGCGCAACACGGCAGATCGCCGGCACCTACGACCACGATCGCAAAGAACTGGTCTGCAAGGACCTTGGCGCCACGCTGCGGCATGAGGTCTTCCACGCGCTGCATTACCGCAGCCAGAGCCTCGAGGGCCAGCGACACGCGTCGTGGGTCATGGAAGGCATGGCATCGCTCGTCGAGGACTTCGACACCGACGCCGACGGCACGCCGAGCTTCGCGCCCTCGTGGCGGACCAACCTCGTGCGTAAGGCCGGGGGCACCCGGCACCTCAAGACGCTGCAGGAGCTCGCCGAGACGCCCGACCACCTGTTCACGGGCACGTCCCAACTGCTGCACTATGGGCACGCCCGCACTGTCATGTTGTATCTCGTGGCCGCGGACAAGCTGGGCGAGTTCTACGACAATTACGTCGACACCTGGGAGCGTGACCGCACGGGCGTGCAGGCGCTCGAGCGTACCTTCGGCACCGAGATCGACCGCATCGAGCTGAGCTTCCGCCGCTGGCTGGATCGATTGCCGGTCGCTCCAGAGCAGAACTATC
Organism: Phycisphaerae bacterium; assembly: GCA_030426395.1. Classification (GTDB taxonomy): domain Bacteria; phylum Planctomycetota; class Phycisphaerae; order Phycisphaerales; family UBA1924; genus JAHCJI01. The sequence continues at coordinate 7,812 of JAUHYE010000006.1, read as the reverse complement.
CGCCCAACGCGACCCTGGGCATCGACGTGGACGGCGAGCGCGGCGAGGGGCTGGCGGTGCTGCGGACGGCCCCCGGCTCGCCGGGCCGCAACGCCGGGCTGCGGCGCAGCGACGTGCTGGTGGCCGTCAACGGCCAGGGCACGCGCGACATTAACGAACTCTACCGCGTCGTCGGCCGCTACGTGCCGGGCGACGTCGTGGTGCTCAGCGTTCGGCGCGGGCGGCAGATGCTCGAACTGCCCGCGCGCCTCGCCAGCCGGCGGGAGTTTGGGAGCGTGACTATTCCAGGCGGTTGATCGCTAGCGTGGCTCAGCGGGCGTCGGCTCGGGCTGGGGCTCCTGGGTGGGCTGCTCGCTCGGCTCTCCGGCTGGCTGGGCCCCCTGCTCGCCCGCTTCACGCGTGGCCTTGTCCTCGGCGGTCTCGATGGGGTTGGCCTTATCGTCATCGGAGACCTTGAGGAACGGGATCGTGCTGTCGATGTTGTTCAGCGTGCGCCGCAGCGAGGCCAGGTGCGCGTCGATGCTCGAGAGCGAGGCGTTGGTCGTCTCCATCGACGCGAGCTTCATGTCCAGGTTGCTCAGCAGCGTGTTGGTGCGCTCGAGTTTGAGCAGCCCATCATTGACGGTGCCAAGCTGGACCTTGATGTCGTCCAGTGAGGTATTGACCCTGCGGAGCTCGTCGCGGATCTCCCACCCCAGGCAGCCCGACATGTTGGCGGCCAGGGTTGCGAGCGCGAGCATCGCCAGCACGCGGGCGCGGGTCGTGTTCTTCATGGGAGCGTTCCTCTCTCGAAACTTACGCAATCAGTCGGCATCTTCGGCATCGTCATCGGCCGCCTTCTCGGCGTCGAACTCTTCGAGCAGGGCGCGAGCCTTGGCCTCGTCGCCGGCGGAAACCAGCAGGCGAACATAGCCGGGGCTCTCGGCCTTGAAGCCCGAGCTGGCCCCGCCCAGCATCTCGCAGCGGATGCCCGCCTCGCGGAGCATGTTGGCGGCGAAGGTCGCCTGGATCTCGGTGGGGTACTGGCCGACGGTCACCGGCTCGGGGTGGTCCTGGTTGGTCATGCTCGCTCCAGCGAATGTGAAGGGGTGAATGAACTATTTGCGGATGAAGCCCAGGCCAAGGCCCGCCAGCCCGGCGCCCGCCGAGGGAAGGTAGCCGGTCACGAAGGCCTGGAAGCCGCCAAGCTGGGCTTTCAGCCAGGCCTGGATGCTGTCGTAGCGGTCGGCCATGGCGGTCCACTTCACCTCGACAAGCCCGGCGTATTGCAACCCGAAGAGCAGCAGGAAGAAGATGCCCGCCGAGAACAGCGTGACCTTGGCGAAGCTCCGCAGGGCGAAGGCCATCGCGAAGCCGACGAAGAAGCTGAAGCCCATGCGGAAGATCGCCGGGCTCCAGGGGTCGTCGGGTGACGCCTCGACCAGAACCTTTCCGGCTTCCTCACCGGTTCCCTCGCCCCCGGGCGTCGCCGCGGGCTCGCTCGTGCTCCCGGGCAGGCCGGGCACGGGGAAGGGGAACGTCACGTCCCCGCCCTGGCCGACGAAGCCGCTGGCCATGTCCGAGCCGTCGGCCCCACCCCCACCATCACCACCGTCAACACGGTGGCCCTCGGTGGCGGCGGCCTGCTGCTGCTTGATGGTCTCGACCGCCGCCTCGTCCTTGAGCGTGCCGGTGACGCCCAGGGCCACGCCGGCGATCATGACCAATCCCGAGAGCACCAGCAAGGACATCTGGAGAGGCCCCGGCCGCTTGTGGTGGGGCTGGTCGCTTTCGCCTGATTTGGATTTCTTCTCGCCGTCGCTCACGGACAACTGTAAGCCGCGGGCTCAGGCGCGACCGGACGACCCGAACACGCCCAGCACGGCGTCCCTCAGGTGGGCGTTGGTCAGGATGGCGTTGCCGCCGTCGATGCGTGCCTCGCCCTTCCAGTCGACCAGGTGCCCGCCCAGCTCGCCCAGGATGCAGGCCATCGGGGCGATGTCCCAGGGCTTGATGGTGGGCTCGACGACCGCGTCGCAGCGGCCGGTGGCCAGCAGCACGTGGGCGTAGCAATCAGACCAACCCCGCATGCGCTTGCAGGCCTTCCGCAGCTTCGCGTACACGGCCTCGCCCGAGCCGGGGTCGAAGTACTCGAGCGACGTGGTCACCAGCATCGCCTCGGCGAGGTCTTTGGTGTCGCTGAGCCCCGCGGGCCGCGCGTCCTGGGCGGGGCCGGGGATCCACCACGCGCCGCCGCCCTTCGCCGCGAAGACCGTCTCGCTCATCGCGGGGATGTGTACGACCCCCACCACCGGCGTGTCGCCCTTGAAGACACCAACCAGGGTTCCGTACAACGGCACGCCGTGTACGAAGCTCACCGTGCCGTCGATGGGGTCAAGGATCCAGCGGTACCCAGAGTCGCCCGCCTTCTCGCCGAACTCCTCGCCGATGATGGCGTCATCGGGGAAGGCCTCCTCGATGGCGGCCCGCAGCACGCGCTCGGCGCCTTTGTCGGCTTCGGTCACGGGGCTGCCGTCGGCCTTGTTGATGGTGCCGAGCTGGTCGCCCTGGAAATACTGGAGCGTCACGCCGCCGGCGGCACGGGCGGCCTCGAGCGCCAGCTCCAGGCGCGCCATGACTTCGCGATCGACGTTGGCGAACGGCTCCGACATCACTCAGGCGACGGCCGCGGCGACCTTCTTGGCCGCGTCGCCCAGGTCCTTGGCGGCTTGCAGCGTGGTGAGCTTGCCGCTGGCGTCCTCGAGGATCTTGCGGCCCGCCTCGACGTTGGTGCCCTCCAGACGAACGACCAGCGGCACCTCGAAGCCGATCTCGGTGGCCGCGTTGACGATGCCTTGCGCAATCACGGCGCAGTCCATGATGCCGCCGAAGATGTTGACCAAGACGCCCTTCACCGCCTTGTCGTCCAGGATGATCCGGAAGGCCTCGGTCACCGCTTCCTCGGAAGCGCTCCCGCCCACGTCCAGGAAGTTCGCCGGCGTGCCGCCCTCCAGGGCGATCGTGTCCATCGTCGCCATCGCCAGGCCGGCGCCGTTCACGAGGCAGCCGATGTTGCCGTCCAGCGCGATGTAGCTCAGGCCCATGCGCTGGGCGCGAAGCTCCGACGGGTTCTCCTCGGTGGGGTCGAACATGCCCTGGAGGTCCTTGTGGCGGAACAGGGCGTTGTCGTCGAAGTTGAACTTGGCGTCGATGGCCAGGAGTTCGCCGTCGGGGTGGGCGTCGCTTGGGGGCGTGACGATCAGCGGGTTAATCTCGGCGATCGAGCAGTCCTTCTCGAGGAACACCTTGGCCAGGGCCATCATCGTCTTGACGGCCTGGTTCACCAGCTTGCCCTTGAAGCCCAGCGCGAAGGCGACCTTGCGGGCCTGGTAGGGCTGGAGCCCCAGCAAGGGGTGCAAGCGTTCCCTGACGATGGCGTCCGGATTCTCCTCGGCCACCTTCTCGATCTCGACGCCGCCCTCGGAGCTTGCAATGAGCACGTGCCGCCGCGTCTTGCGATCGGTGGTGATGGCCAGGTAGTACTCGTGGGCGATGTCCACGCCCGCGGCCATCAGTAGCTTGGTGACCTCGAGGCCCTCGGGCCCGGTCTGCACGCTGACCATCTTGTTGCTGAGCATGAAGCGGGCCGCCTCGGTCGCCTCCTCGGGCGTCTTGACGAGCTTGACGAACCCCGCCTTGCCCCGCCCGCCGGCGTGCACCTGGGCCTTGACGACCGCCAGCTTCTTCTGGCCCATGTCCTTGGTGACGTCCTTGAAGACGCGGGCCGCGTCGTCGGCGTTGTCGATCGTGACCGCCGGCGGCACAGGCACGCCCGCTTGAGAGAGGATGTCGCGGGCCTGGTACTCGTGGATCTTCATAGAGACGCCTCCGTGGCAGGGGTGGGCAAGGACGCAGGCAGCGTAGGGCGGGGGCGGGGGGTTTTGGGTGTTCGTGGCAATGGGCAATGGGCAATGGGCAATTGGCAATGGGCAGGAGGGGAGACGCGCCGCCCGCCAAGCCCCCCCTCAATCCGTAAAGCACATCCACGTGCTCGGCCCGAAAATCACGACCGTCGCCGCGACGAACAGGGCCAGGGGGACCGCCTCGACAAGCAGCCAGCGCCCATCGGCCCGGTGCCCCAGCGTGCCCGAGTGGCCGCGCTCGCGCGCGTCCATCCAGTTCGCGACCAGCACCGCCCACCGGAGGGCGAGCACGAGACACAGCGGCGCCGTCAGCATCCAGGCCGCAAGCGGCTCTATGTTGGTCGCGTCCAGCACCGGGTACACGCCCGTCTGCACCCAGTTGGGCCACGCCGGGTCCACCCGCGGCACGCGGTAGACCAGGTGGGTGAAGACCAGGTTGGTCGCCACCATCGCCGGGGCCACCAGCAGCCCGAGCCCCAGCGTCATCCACACCGCCCGCCGGGCGCTGCGCTCACGCCCCCGCCGCAGCATCCGCCGCTCGTCCGGCGTCCGCCCGCACTCGGGGCAGCGCTGCCGGCGGGCCTCTTGCCCCAGGTCGTACCCGCACGCCGAGCAGGCGTGGAGGCGGCTGGGTGGGGCGGATGAAGCCGGCATGGCGGAGGGTAGAGGCTCGGCCCGCGTTGCCCCCGGCGGGGGCGGGGGAGGGAGTAGGATCGGCCATGCGTCCGCTGCATAAGGACATCGAGCCCACCGCACGGGCGCGGGCCCGCGCGCCCCGGCTGCGGAGCGAGACCACGCCACCCGAGGAACTCCTCTGGTCCCGCCTGCGTCGCCGCCAATTGCACGACCTGCGATTCCGCCGCCAGCATCCAGTCGGCCCGTTCATCGCCGACTTCTATTGCCACGACGCATCCCTGGTCATCGAGATCGACGGCGGGACGCACGCGGGCGAACAGAAAGCCGCCGATGCCGAGCGCGACCGCTGGATGCGCGAGCGCAAGCTGCGCATCCTCCGCGTCACGGCCCACGACGTGCTCACCGACATCGACGCGGTAATGCGCACTATCGCCCGCGAAGCGGGCGCCTGATCCCTCCCCCGCCCCCGGCGGGGGAGGTGGCCGAAGCGAAGCGAGGTCGGAGGGGGGGGGTTCTGGCACATGGGCAAGAAACGCACGGGACGATGCCACCTCTGCGGCCGCCTTGGCCCGCTGACAACGGACCATGTCATCCCCGCAGCCGCCGGGAATACCGGCGAGCGATGGCCGACGACGTTCCACAGTCTCTCAAAGAACCATCGACGCGGGCAGCAGTTCCAGAACGGCATGGTGCGTGACACCTTATGCGCCCGGTGCAACACCATGTCGGGCACGCACTACGACCCCGCGTACACCGAGTGGTCGCGCCAGATGCAGGCCTTCCACGACCCGACCTCGGGCGACTCGTCCCTCGCGTTGCCCTTCATCATCCAGCCGCTGGCGATCGCGAAGCGGATTGCACTCATGGCCCTCGTCATGGCCGATGCCGCATCTATCGACGAGCCAGCATATCGGGAACTCCGTTCGTTTGCTCTCTTTCCAGAACGGCGAGCAAGGCTGCGACACAGCAGGATGTACGCGTACAACCACTACGGCCCGCCGGCATTTGCCACCCCGGTGCTCGCCCTGGCCACCAAGGGCGGACCATGCCCGAACATCTTGACGCAGGTTGGTATTGAGCCACTCGGCGTATTCGTCACACGCAGCGACGCGGCGAGCGGGCGATGGGCGCGGCGCAAGGGTCTCCTTGAAGTGACCGACTGGGCGACGTACGCACCAAGGGAACTGCCACGCGTGCACCTGCTGATGCCCAAGCGCGTCGGCGCTTTGCCTTTCGAGCCCTTGCGGCAGGAGCACTTGGACGGCGATTCGGTGGCGTCGTAAGAAGCCCCCCTCCGACCTCGCGGCGCTGCGCTTGCTCGGCCACCTCCCCCGCCGGGGGCGGGGGAGGGAAAGAGGCGCCCGCGCGCAACGCCGCCTTGCCCGCGCCAACCGCCATCTTGACCGCGCAGACCGTCGCCTTGACCGCCCCAACCTTCGTTCAGCCCGCCCCAACCTCCGTTCTGACCACCCGGAACGACGATCCGACCGCCCGGAACGACGATCCGGCCACCCGGAACAACGATCTGACCACCCGGACCGTCGATCCGGCCGCCCGGATCGATGGTCCGTGTTGGGGTCGCCGCGGCTCGGACCCCGGCTGGTGGGCCGTGAGCCGGGTTTTCGGCGCGGCGGACCCGAACAGATCGGCCATGGCCGCCCCCGCCACCACCCCGCCCGGAGCGTCCGAGAACGAGCGGACTTTTTTTATCGTTTTTCGGACTTGCGCTGAAGTGCGTTCCCGGACCACTCGATGACCCTCATGGATCGGGGGTTTGTGGCCTGGCCATGTCGGCCGGGCGGCCCACGCGATCCGGACCACGCCGCGTGCAGAAGGACCTGGCGCGGCACGAATCGGAGATCGACGTGAACTTGCACGGACGACTTCAGCAGACGGTTTCACCCTCCCGCACCCAGGCCCTGGTCGCCACGACCGGCCGCAGCATTCGCAAGAACGGAGGTGCGCAATGAGCACCATCCCGGAGAGCTACCCCGACGCCATCTTCTGGACCACCAACCACCTGGCCAACTGGCCCAACGACCCGACCACCATCGGCCTCGACGCGGCCCGCGTCACGGAGCTGACGGCGCTCAAGGACGCGGCCGCCGCGGCCATGGCGACCGCCCAGCAGCTCAACGACCAGAAGAAGGTGGCCTACGAGGCCTACCACGCCAAGGCCAAGGCCATGCGTGACTACGCCAGCCAGAGCGTGGGCATCATCCGCAGCTTCGCCAAGGCCAGCGACAACCCCGAGGCGGTCTACCAGGCCGCCCTCATCCCCGCGCCGGCCGACCCGGCCCCCGCGCCGGCGCCCGGCGTGCCCTACAAGTTCCAGACCCGCCTGATCCAGGGCGGGGCGCTGGAGGTCACCTTCGAGTGCGACAACGAGGGGACCAACGCGGTGAGCTACGAGGTGCGTCGCCGCGACGGGAGCGGCCAGATGGCCCCCTTCAGCTTCATCATGAACGCCGGCGAGCGCAAGTTCGTCGACGACACGATCCCCAACGGCACCGGCCAGGTGACCTACCGGATCGTGGGCTTCCGCACCATCAACCGGGGCGACCCGGCGTACTTCGTGGTCGCCTTCGGCGCGGGCAACTCCGCCGAGGTGGTCATGACCGGCGAGGACGCCGCCTGAGGGCGCGTCGCCACGCTTCTGTGCATCGAACCGCCCCCCCCGGCGTGGACGCCCGTCCACCCCGGGGGCGTGCGTGCGCACGGCCTGGCGCCGAGGCGTCAAGGAAACCAACGCCCGCCTGCGGGCGCAAGCCCGAAGGGCGAGGCCCCGCCGGCGAGGCGTCAAGACAACCCGGCCCCGCTGGCGAGGCGTCAAAAACGCCAACGCCCGTCCCCGGGCGCAAGCCCGAAGGGCGCGGCCTCGCCGGCGAGGCGACCAGCTAACAACCCATATCGAACTCGTTCTGGAACGCCAGGAAGTCGAAGAGGGTGAGCTCGCCGTCGCCGTCGAAGTCGGCCTGTGGGTCACCCGCGTCGAAGAGGTTCTGGTAGGCGAGGAAGTCGAAGAGGGTGAGCTCGCCGTCCATGTCGATGTCGGCCCGCGAGTCGCAGCAGGGGAACGAGTCGGGGATGGTCGTCAGGCCGCTGAGGCCCAGCAGGCCCGTGCCCGCCAGCCCGAGGCTAGTGGCCTCGCCCGTGCTGGTGTTGATGCTGTACAGGGATTGCAGCGGGACGTCGACGGGCAGGCCGAGCGCGTCGAAGAGGCCGACGGTCAGCAGGGCGTAGGTGTCCTCGTTGTCGCCCGAGATGTCGAAGC
>JAUHYE010000115.1 GCA_030426395.1 Phycisphaerae bacterium | reverse complement strand
TGCCCATGCCGGTCCGCGTGCCGCTCTCCATGGTATATCTCGGCGGACCACGCCACCGGCCATATGCCCATCACGGTGTTCCACCACGCGAACCGGTACGCCGCCTCGACCACGCTGGCCGCCGTGGCCAGCAGGCCCAGGGCCAGGCTCGCCAGCACGAGCCACACGGGCAGCACGCGGCGGATTCGCATGGCCCAGGGTAGCGACGGCCGCGCGGCCCGGTTCGGGAAGGCCGGTCGGTGGCGGCTCTACGAGCGCGACGGGTCGCTGGAGAGCAGCGCGAACACCGTGCCCCAGTCGTTGCACGCGCTGGGCGGTGCTTGGGGATCGATGTACCGCGCGTGCGTCTCGTAGCGCGTCCAATAGAAGTTGCGCCGCAGCGTCATCGGCGGCCAGCCCTCGACGTCGAGCACCCAACGCTCCAGCCCGTGCTCGTCCTCGTCGAGACGCCACCGGCCCCGGTGCAGCGTTGAGGTGGGGGTCGAGGTGGGCTGGGGGCCGGCATCTTCGGGCAGCGGGCTGGGGCCCGGGGCGACCGCCAGCAGCGCCGTGCCGTCGGGTCGCTGGTCGAGATAGACGTCGTAGCGGCCCAGGTAGTCGCGGCCGGTTAGCACGCCGGGCCCGACCTGCGGACCGGGTATGGGAGAGTACGACGGCCTGAACATGGAGCAGCTGGGGAGGACGGCGGCCAGGCAAGGCAGCGCGATCGCGATGGCGCGGCGGCGCGTTCTCGTGCTGGCCAGAGCGGTGCGTGCCATGGGGCATGGTACGAACGGGGCATCGGGAGAGACGCCCGCGCCCCGGTGCGTGTGAAGCCGGCGCGAAGCCTTGGGCAACTACGGATCCAAATCCGAGAAAACACGCACAGGTGGCCCGCGATTGCGGCTCGAATGGATGGGCAGCGCCTGGAGGGACGCCGCCCGAGTCTCGTTGGGGTATTTCGGGGAAGCGGAGGGCCGGGGGCATACCCCGCCCGGTCCTCCCTCCCCCCATTTGAAAGAGCTCTCACCCCGGCCCTCTCCCGCACGCGGGAGAGGGAGCGTCGGCGGCCGCGAACGCACGCTCGTGGCTCGGTGAGAATCCCGTTGCCCATTGCCGAGCACGGCTTGCCGAAGACGGACAAGCCGTGGCGCCCGGATCCTGATGCCGGCCTAGCGGCGTCGCCTCGTCGCGGCGCCGAGCGCGAGCAGGCCAAAGGCGGCCGCGCCGGCGGGTGCGGGGATGAAGATGACGGCGCGGCCCTCGCGCAGGCCGTCCAGCCGCGAGACGCTCAGCGAGCTGTCGCGGTCGACGTAGGTGTCGAAGCGGCTGGTGTCGGTCTCGATGTCCAGGATGTAGCCGCCCGTGGTCGAGCCGTCCCAGGTGAAGTCGAACTGGTAGAACGCGATGGGGTTCGTCGGGTCGGCGAAGATGAACGCCGGCGGGAAGTTGAGCTGGCCTGCGATGATGCCGGTGATGCCACCGGGGCCCACCGCGCCCACGCTGGTGCCAGGGCCGGCCATTGGGGCGATGAGCGATGGATCGCTCAGGCCGCCGTGGATGACGTTGGCCACCAGGTCGGTGAAGATGCCCGCCACGGCGTAGTCGCCGTCGGGGTAGCTGGCCGTGAGCGTGATGATCGTGGTCTCGCCGGGGGTGAGCGTGGGGTTGGCGATGTCGATGTTGATGGCCTGGGCCTGGGCCTGCGGGGCCGCGATGGCCAGGCCGGCCAGGGCGAGGGCGGCGAACGCGCGGCGGGGTGCGGGGGTGTTCGGGTGCATGTCTCGGTCTCCTGTTCGCCCCTGGGCTGGGAATCGGGGGCGGATACGCCCAAGATATCAGAAACCCGGCATCGATGCAAGGGGATTTGAGCGCCGGACGGGCCAGCGACCGGAGCCGAGCGCCCGCTTCACGGTCCCTTGATCTTCGCGACCACGAAGGTGATGTCGTCGTCCTGCGACGATTCGCCGCAGGCGGCCAGGTGGTCGGCGCGGATCGCGGCGGCGATGGTCTCGGCCGTGCCGCCGGCGTGCTCGCGGATGAGCGCTTCGAGGCGCTGCTTGCCGTAGAACTCGCCCTCGGTCGTGCGTGCTTCCCACAGGCCGTCGGTCGACAGCACGACGACGTCGCCGGGGGCGAAGGGGCCCTCGGTGTCGGTCTCGTAGGCCTGGCCGGCGAACAGGCCCAGGGGCATGCCGCCGCCGTCGAACTCGGCGAAGCGATCGTCTTTGGCGAGGTAGACCATGGGCGGGTCGTGGCCGGCCGAGGCCCAGGCCATGGCGCCGGTGTCGCCGTCGAGCATGACCAGCAGCATGGTCATGAAGCGCTTGCCGCCGGTATCGCCGACGAGGAGTTCGTTGAGGTGGGTGAGGAGCTCGCCAAGCGATGCCGGCTCGTCGCAGCGGCTGCGCAGGATGCCTCGGGCGGTGGCCATGAGCATGGCGGCCGCGACACCGTGGCCCATGACGTCGCCGATGGCCAGGGCGACGCGCGACTGGCCCGCCTGCTGCCCACCCAGCGGCTGCACGTCGAGGTAGTCGTAGTAGTCCCCGCCCGTCTCGTCGCAGTACGTGCTGTGGCCGGCGATGTCCAGGCCGGCGACGGTGGGCGCTTCCTGGGGCAGCAGGTTCTTCTGGACTTCCATCGCGACGAGCAAACTCTCGCGCACCCGGACACGGTCGCGCAGATCCTCGGCCATGGCGTTGACCGCCTCGGCGATCTGGCGCAGCTCGCTGCTGGGCTCGGGCCGCACGCGCTCGTCGAGCTCACCCTGGCCGACGCGGCGGATCTCGCGGACCAGCCGGCGCACGGGCATGGTGGCCAGTAAGCCTGCGCCCAAACCAAGCAGGATCGTCGCCAGCACCGCCACGAGCGTGGCGCGGTGGCTGCTGGCTCGCGCCGCCGCCACCGGCGCGAGCAACTCGACCTCGGGCACGGCGGTGATGATGCGCCAGTCGAGCCCGGGCAGCGAGCCGAACGCCGAGACGCGCACCAGCATGGGCTCGCCCTCGACCGGCACGGCCGTGGCGCCGCCCGCGCTCGCGGAGAGCGCCGAATCGACCACGCCCGATAGCTCGCGCACCCGCGGGTCGTCCATCTCGGCGGCCATCGGCGCCGTGGGCACGCCGTCGATGAACAGCGCCGCCGGCACGTCGCCGGCGGGCAGCGAGTGGGCGATGAGGTGGCCGTGGGCGTCCAGGATGAGCACGAACCCGGCCTGGCCCACGCGCAGCGTGCGCAGGAAGTCGGAGAGGTCCTGCAAGCTGAACTCGGCGGCGAGCACGCCGATGAGGTTGGATCCCTCCCGGTCAAAGACGGGTTCGACAAACGGCAGCCCCAGCGTGGTGGCCCGGCCGTCGCCGTTCACCCAGGCATAGGGCTCGAGGAACGTGGGCTTGCCGGCCTCGACCGCCCCGGTGTACCACGGCCGGGTGCGCGGGTCGTAGGCGTACCCGCCGATCTGCTCGATGACGTTGCCCGAGTCGTCGAGCGAAAACTCTTCGATCGCCAGCGAGCCATCGCGCACCGTGCGTTCGTCGGAGATCGCCAACTCTGGGTGCGGCTTGCCGGGGTAGCGGTACACCCACGCGGCGTGGCCCTGCGCATTGCCCCAGGTGACGCCGCTGAGCATGTCCATCGCCCGGGTCAGGTCGAAGAGCGGGTCGTGCCAGCTCCGCGGGTCATCGGGGTTGAGCCGGCCCGAGAGGATGGCCTCGCGCTGGAGGGCCGTGGCCCGGCCGGGCATGCGGAGCAGCGTGCCCAGCCGCTCGTTGATGCGTGCGTGGATCTGGGCCATCTCCGAGGCGTTGAGCGTGCGGGCGCTCTGGCGGGCGTTGCCGCTCCACAGCCCCACGAGCACGAGGGCCGCCACGGCCACGGGCAGGCCCATGAGCAGGGGGAGCAGGATGCGGATGGAGACGCGGCCGAGCATGTCGGAGCCCCGGGTGCGAGAACGCAAGAGTATTCGCCGTCACGCCAGCCAGCGGCCGCCGTCGAGGCGGATGATCTCGCCGTTGACGTAGGTGTGGTCGAGGGCGAGCGCGGCGACGAGCCGTGCGGCGTCATCCGGCGTGCCGGCGCGCTGGAGGGGGACGCGCTTCAGGTACGCTTGCTGCGACTCTTCGTCGCTCTCGTAGCCGCTCTCGGGCCAGGCGACCACGCCGGGGGCGACGGCGTTGGCCCGCGCGCCCGGGGCGAGTTCGCGGGCGAGGGTCTGGACGAACTCGGCCAGGGCCGCCTTGGACATGCTGTAGGCGGCGAAGTCCTTGCGTGGCCGGCCAAGGGCGTGGATGTCGGCCATCGCGACGACGGCGCCGCCGCCTGGCATGGTCGAGCTTGTCAGCATGGGCGCGAGGGCGGCGGTGATGAGCAGCGGGCTGGCGGCGTTGATGGCGTACAGATCGCGGGCTTGCTTCCAATCAATCTGGTCGAGCGGAGTTGGGTGGTAGGCCGAGGCGTTGTGCACGAGCACGTCCAGGCGACCCGCCTCTCGCGCGGCTTGGAGGCACGCGCGTGCGGCGGCGTCCGGGTCGGCGAGGTCGCAGGCGATGGACCACGTGCGCACGCCGTGCTTCTCGCGCAGGGAGTGCGCGTGCGCTTCGGCTTCATCCTTGCTCGTGTTGAAGGTGATGATGACGTCCAGCCCGCGGCCGGCGAGTTCCTCGGCGATGGCCGCGCCCACGCGCTTGGCGCCGCCCGTCACGAGCGCGACCGGCCTGGTCGGGGGGCGCTCAGTCGTCATCGTCGTCCAGAATGTCGCTGGCGCTCGGCGCGGCGGGGGCACGCTTGCCGGCCTCGGTCCACGCGTCGACGTGGGGGGTCCTGGTCGGTTCCTTGCCACGGCCGGTGCGCCGCAGGCTGGTGACCACCAGCAGCCCCACGACCAGCACGATGGCGGCGAGCGCCAGGCCCAGCAGGGCGACCCAGCCGCGGGCGAGCTGGCTGCCGGGGGCCTGCGAATCGGCCTGGGCGACAAGGAGCGTGGCGAGTTGGGCGAGCGTGGTGGTCACGCCCGACGGTATCACCGAGCGGCCAAACGGGTGGCCATCGGCGCCGGGGCGGGGCGGCCGCGTGGACGTTCGCTCGATGTTCGGCAGGCCCCGCCCCAGACGCTCCCAGGCGGGTTCGCAACGCGAAAGAACGTCCGATCACACGATGGCGGGAGACACAAACTCATGAGTTGGAGTCTCCCGTTCATGAGTTGGAGTCTCCCACTCATGAGTTGGTGTCTCGCGCTCATGAGTTTTCGTCTCGCGTACAACAGTTCTCGTCTCGCGCACAGGAGTTTTCCTCTCCAGCTCATGAGCGCGAGCCTCCAACCCAAGAGTTCCCCGCTCGTGCTCACGAGACCGAGCCTGCCGCATCACTATTCTGACCATCAGGGGCTGCGCTCCGGGGTTGTTCTCTGTGTGCCCCTGTGGTCGAGTTGGTCTTTCACGGGAAGGCCGCCATCCCGTTGCCCGATGTCTCGTCCCATGGCCACGCTCACCCGCCCGCCAGCGAGGCCAGCACCCTCTCCACCCGCGGCGCCGCCCGGCTGCTGGGGCCGTCGGTGTGCGCCGTCTCGTGGTACACCAGCGTCACACGGCCCTCGACCCTGATCAGCCCCGCGGGCCTGCCGGCCTCGCGGAGCAGGGCGAGGGCCTCGCCGTCGCCCACCCGCTCCGCGGGGGGGTATTGGGGTTCGATGCGGGCAACGCTGGTCGTGCTTGGTTCGATGCGTTCGATGCTGACAGTCCCGGCGGTCGTAGCCAGCGTTGAGGCGAGCCCGGAGGTCGTGGAGACGCGAGCGACGCTGATGCGCGGCGGTGACTCGGTCAGCGCGATCGGGTGCTCGTGGTGAATGCGCGTGGGCGCGAGCGTGATGGCCAGCACCGTGGCGCCCGCCGTCAGCGCGACCATGACCACGGCGTGTCGCCGCGCGCGCCGTCGCGCGCCGCGCTGCGCGACGGCCTGCTGCCCGAGGCGGAGGATCTCGGCCTTGCGGGGTTCGAGCGTGGTGGCGTCAGTCATTGGATTCTCCTTCTCCCCCCGGAGTTCCACCAGATAGGTTCGCGATGCCGCGGCGCACCAGGCCGTGCACGGCGTGGCGGCTCAGGCTCATGGCCCGACCCACCGCCGACATCGGCAGTCCGCCGCCCACGTGCAGTCGCACGGCGTGCCACTGGCGGTCGTCGAGCTGGGTTTGCAGGCGGTCGAGCAGGGGCTGCAAGCGATCGTCGTGCTCGCGCTCATCGGCCGTGTCGCGCGGCACGGCCTCACGCCTGGCACGCGCGGCGTCGGCGCGGATGCGATCGATGGCGCTGCTGGCGATGGCCGTGCGAAGCCACGCCCGGCACGCGCCCCAGGAGTCCATCGCCGGCAGCCTCTTCGCCGCTCGCAGATACGCGTCCTGCACGGCGTCGAGGCAGAACGATTCGTCGCGGCCGGTGAGGCGATGGGCGTCGGCCACGGCGTTGTCGAAGGTCGCTTCGTAGAACACGGCGAAGGCCTCCTGGTCCCCCTTCGCGAGGCGCACGGTGATGGCCCGGGCGTCGGGGAGTCGAGCGCCCGGGCCGGTCACCTTCTCTCTCGTGGCCTCGGGCGGCACGGTGGATGCTCAGTCGCTGCCTGGCTGATCGTCGCCCAGAGGGTTCTCGGGGACCGAATCCTCACCGTTGAGCCGGCTTCGCAGGAGTGTCTCCAAGTGCGCGATCCGAGATTGCAGTTTCTTGTTCTGCGCCGTGAGCATGACGACCTGTGACTGCAGATTCTGAGTGTGTACTTCCTTGGCTTCCCGATCACTCGCCTCGCGCATACCTCTTTGAGTGGCTTCGACCGAACGACGCAGGTTTAACAGCGTCTGCTCGATCACGCTGCCCTGGTCTGGCGTGACACGGGCGAAGATGAGGCCGGTCTCTTCATGGAAGCTGATCTTGGTCTCGTCGTCGGCCCCCTCGATCGCCAGCGCCGCCTGGATGGCGCTCAGCACGTCGTCGGCGGACATGGCGCCGCTGCCGGTGGTGAGCTCGGTGATGGAGTGGACGACGGTAGAGTGCAAGGACTGGCCGAGCAGCATCTGGCCCCGCGGCGTGGAGATGTATTGCGGCGTGTTGTCGAACTGGACCGCGTAGACGCCATCGCCGACCATGTGGATCTGCCAACGCACCATGCGACCGGCGCCGAGGGTCACGGGGCTGCCCGCCGACGAGTAGGCCAGGCTCTGAAGCGTTGATCCCAGTTCGGCATCGGCCACCTCGAAGGGCGGGATCTCGATCTCGGCGGCTTCGGTGCTGTAGATGATGTTGACCGGGCGCACGGGCGAGGCTGCCTTGAGGGCGTCGACCAGGTCGTCCAGCGTGCCTCCAGCGAAGTCCAGCGAGATCAAGTGCGGTTGCTGGGCGGATTGATTGCCAGGGGGGAGCATCTGCGTGCGTCGATTTTCCGGCTGCCCCTGCTGGGCGAGCACGGGCACCGCCAGCGTGGCGGCAATAAGGGCGGCGGCGGTCAAGATCGCGATTGGTCGCATGGCGTTCTCCTCGGGCTTCGGTTCGGGTTCTCGCTCCCCACACAGATGAACGGAGCCACCACCCCCGGCGCGGCGCGGGCGAAACAGATTTTTCCGCCCGGCCCGCTACCATCCCCCTTACCAGTTTCCGACACGTGATTATCCCAGGACGGCCCCCCATGCACTTTGACGCCCACCAGCCGGTCATTGACGACCTCGAGGCGCGGATCTTGACCATCCGCGACTCTCTTTAACTACGATAAGAAGCACGAGAAGCTCTCCGAGCTCGAAACCAGGATGGGCGAGCCAAGCTTCTGGGACGACCCCGACGCCGCCAAGAAGACCGTGGGCGAGCTGAAGGTCATCAAGGCCCAGATTGCCCCGCTCGACAAGGTCGTGGACGCCTTCGAGGAGGCCCAGGTCGCCTACGAGATGGCCCGAGAGGGCGACGACAAGGACCTGCTGGCCGAGGCCGACCAGGCGCTGTACGACCTCCAGGAATCCATGGACAAGGTCGAGATGCAGAGCCTGCTGAGCGGCAAGCACGACCACCGCAACTGCTACTTCACCATCCACGCCGGCGACGGCGGCACCGAGGCCAACGACTGGGCCGAGATGCTCTTCCGCATGTACCTCTACTATCTCGAGAACATGGGCTGGAAGATCGAGGAGGTCTCCAAGGGTTACGGCGTCGAGACCGGCATCGACCACATCACCCTGCACGTCAAGGGCCCATTCGCCTTCGGCTACCTCAACTGCGAGCGCGGCACGCACCGGCTCGCGCGCGTCAGCCCCTTCAACGCCCAGGGCAAGCGGCAGACGAGCTTCGCCACCGTCGATGTCACGCCCGAGTTCGAGGACATGGACGTTCAGATTCCCGAGAAGGACCTGGAGATCACGTTCTTCGCGCGATCGAGCGGGCCGGGTGGTCAGAACGTCAACAAGGTCGCCAGCGCTTGCCGCGTGGTGCACAAGCCCACGGGGCTGATGTTCGTGGCATCAAGCCACCGCGACCAGCCGCAGAACAAAGCGCAGGCCCTGACGCTCTTGCAGGCCAAGCTCGAGCAGATGGAAGAGGAGAAGCGCAGCGCCGAGATCAAGGCCGCCGCCGGCGGCGACCTGAATCGCGGCTGGGGCACGCAGATCCGCAGCTACGTGCTCTACGACAACCGCGTGAAGGACCACCGAACGAACGTCGAGGGCAACCCCACCGACGTGCTCAACGGCAAGATCGACAAGTTCATCGATGCCGAGCTCAAGCGTCGGCGATCGGAAAAGGGCTGAGTTCCAAGAACCGGGCCCTAACTGCTGGCGGCGCCGTACATCTTCTCGTAGTAATCGCGATACGCCCCGCTGCGCACGCGTTGCCACCACTCCGTGTTGTCCTGATACCACCCGATGGTGTCTGCCAGCCCCTTCGGCCAGGCGCTGCGTGTGGGTTGCCAGCCAAGCTCAGCCTTCATCTTGCTCGCGTCGATGGCGTACCGGCGATCGTGGCCCAGGCGATCGGCCACGGGGCGGATCATCTCTTTGCCCTTGCCCATGATGTCGAGGATGGCGTGCGTCAGGTCGAGGTTGCTGCGCTCGTTGTTGCCGCCGATGTTGTAGACCTCGCCCGGGCGCCCTCCCTCGAGCACGGAGAGGATGGCCTCGCAGTGGTCGACGACGTGCAGCCAGTCCCGGACGTTTTTGCCATCGCCATACAGCGGCACCTGCTCGCCCTGCATCAGGTTGGTCACGAACAGCGGGATGACCTTCTCGGGGAACTGGTACGGCCCGTAGTTGTTGCTGCACCGCGTGACCAGCACGTCCATGCCGAAGGTGCGGTGGAAGGCCATCGCGAGCATGTCCGCCGCGGCCTTGCTCGCGCTGTACGGGCTTGAAGGATCCAGCGGCGTCGATTCGGTAAAGAGTTCTTCCGGCTTGTCGATGGGCAGCGAGCCATACACCTCGTCGGTGCCGACTTGCAGGAACCGGCCGGCCTTACCATCGTCACCCCACGTGTTGCGGCAGGCCTGCAAGAGCACCTGCGTGCCCAGCACGTTGCTTGTGATGAAGGGCGAGGCGTCCTGGATCGACCGATCGACGTGGCTCTCGGCGGCGAAGTTCACGACCGCGTCGCAGTCGGCCAGCAGCGTCTGCACGAGCCCGCCATCGGTGATGTCGCCCTTGATGAAGGTATACCGCTCGTGCCCCTCGATGTCGGCCAGATTCTCGAGGTTGCCCGAGTACGTCAGCGCGTCGAGGTTCGTGATGCGCACGCCCGGCCGCCACTCGAGCACCGAGCGCACGAAGTTCGAGCCGATGAAGCCGCAGCCGCCGGTGACCAGCAAGTGCTTGAAATTCCGTGTCTCAGGCATTCGAAATCCCTTCCGGCACGCGACGCAGGACGCCGGCCAGGTTGTCCTTCCAGTGGGGCATGGGGCCGAGTTCGGCCTCGGTCTTGCTGATGTCCAGCACGCTGTAGGCCGGGCGTTTGGCGGGGCGAGGGAACTGGTCGCTGGTGCAGGGCTCGAGGGTGGCCGGGGCGCCGGTGAGGCGCTTGATTTCCTGGGCGAATTCGTACCAAGTGCACTGCCCGCCGTCGGTGGCGTGCCAGTGGCCCGTGATGCCTCGACTCCACAGCTCGACCGAGCTGCGAGCAAGATGCTCGGCTGACGTTGGTCGCCCACGCTGATCGTGAACGACTTTCAACTTCGCGCGCTCCCACATGAGTTGGCGCATCGTGAGCACGAAGTTCTTGCCCCAAGGAGCGTAAAGCCAGCTCGTTCGCACGTTGAGCCATGCGGCGTGCCGAAGATCAAGTGTTTCCTCCCCCGCAGCCTTCGATCGGCCATAGGCATTGATCGGATCCCGGTCGTGGTACGGGCCGTATGGCGACTCGCCGTGTCCATTGAAGACGTAATCGGTGCCGAACGTCACGAAACTCCCGCCGTCACACTTGGAAGCGAGACGCGAGACCGCTTCTCCGTTGATC
>JAUHYE010000114.1 GCA_030426395.1 Phycisphaerae bacterium | reverse complement strand
CCGATCGTAATCCTCTAGTCATCGTAGTGGGTGGGCGGTGCATTGCCGAGAAGCGTGTGCTCCCCGACGTTTTGGAGCGTACGCCCGAAGTATTCCGTAGGCTGGTACTCGACCGCCTACTCGATGACCCCGCTCTCGACAAGGATGATGCCGACACCAGAAGGGACCTTCTTCAAGTCATCGCTGCGATCGGTCCGGTGTCTACTGAGCACGAGGAACTCATCACGTCGCTCTCGGAGTTTGCTCGGATTTCCAAGCACAAGGTCAAACAGCTCTTCGCGACGTTGGAAGGGGCAGGATTTCTTCGACGACGCGGCAGGCTGGTTCGCATCAGTCCCGATGTACTAGGCGATCACCTGCTCTACCAAGCAGCAGTCGATGACAATGGCAAGCCAACGGGATTTGTAGAGCGGATGATTGAGTTTTTTTCGCCAGCGTATCTTGAGCAGATCCTGGCCAACGCCGCGGAACTCGACTGGCGTGCGACCGCCACCGCCACGCACACCCCGGTGCTTACGAGTGTTTGGGACGATCTCCGCGCAAGCATTCCGGGCCTGACTATGCCCGAGCGGGAGAAGTTACTGAGGCAACTCAAGCGGCCAGCTCAGTACGCCCCGGAGCAAGTCTTCGCTATCGTAGAAAGAATTGCGAACACTCGGGACGCGCCGGCAGACGAAGTCATGCAAGCATGGGGACTCGATGACAGCTACAACCGTCTCGTAGATCCTCTCACAGAGATGTTTGCCTTCCTGGCACCACACCCCGACTTCACCAATAGGTGTCTGCAGCGGCTTTGGGCCTTCGCGTCCGTTGACAGTAGGCCCACCAACCCGAATCCGTCACATCCGAGGCGGCGGCTTGAAGACCTACTCAAGTACGACCAAGCATTATCGTGGCACTTACAAGACAGTGTGCAAGTTGCCACGCTGAAATTTGTAGTTGGCAAGTTACAGGATCCTGAACGGACGGAGGCGGCGACATGGGCAGTCAAGTTATTATCGCCTGTCCTTCAAAGGTTCGGCGAGGCTAATCAGGCCACTGCGCGATCGTTTACCTTTGGCCAGTTCTCTCTTTCTTCTTACTATGACCTGGTTGCCGAGCGCCGCAAAGTAGTCCTTAACACGCTGCAAAGTATTGCTATGGGGGCTAGGGCTGAAGAAGCGGGTGCGGCGGTGAATGAAATCGATGACCTCCTGCGTCTGCCCCGTGCCTCCTATGGCGGCAAGCTAACGCCTGATCAGATTGCCGTATGGGAGCCCGAGGCACGTGAGGCGATCTCGGTGCTCGTAGACGTTGCAAAGCAAGCGCCCTTGAAACCAGTTCGGTATCTCGCGCGGCGCGCCTTGCGGCAGGGGCAGGGCGAGCATTGGAAGTCAATAGCGCAGGATATTGAAGCGGCGATCACGAACACGCCACCGTTGAGTACCGAACTGCTTTACGATTTGCTGGTTGGTTTGCCGTGGAGCGAAAGGCATGAAACATATCAAGAAGAGCAGGACTTCATAGCAGGGCTTTGCCGCAAGGCGGCGGAGGAGTTGTGGAGTGAGAACCCAAGTGTTGTTAGTGCCTTGAAACGAGTGCTTGAAGGCCAGGCTGCGCTTGGCGATTTGTTCGCGCACGTAGAGTCGCATGCAGGGCGACTCGTCGCCGAAGTCGTCGGCGCTCATCCCAACGAGAGAGCCGAAGCTATCGATGCGTTAAGTGAGGCGGGAGAAGCCGGTTGGCGACTGTTGCGGCCCGGCCTGCTCCGAATATATGAGCAAGACCCTATGGCGGCCGTCGAGTTCGTAGAGGTATTGGCGAGGTCGGACGTGGAGTTGCTGCGTGCTCACGCAATTGATCCGTTGCGGTGGATGACGAGTGAGGATACTGAATCGAAGCGACTGGATATCTGCGCGCAGTATGCCAGCGACGAGTCGGCGATCGTGCGTAGAACCGTGGCACAGGCACTGCACGGCTTCCGAGATAGCAGATCAATGGCGCGAGTTATCGAAACGCTCCTGTCAATTGAGTGGGGCAACGACTTGTCGATCGCAAACTCTGTGGCGCATGTGCTACATCCAAAGTTTGGAGTAGACCCCGCTACGTTGACAGATGAGCAGATTGACGTTCTTCTAAAACGAGCAGCGGAGGGTGTAAGCTTCGAGGGCCATACGTACGAGTTGTTTGAGTTCATCGCCTATGCGTCGACAAGGCGTCCCCGGCAGACAATCGAGATGTTGTTGCAGCGAATCAGATCGAGCGAACATCGAGAGCGTGTTGATGGGGAGCGGCGTTGGACACCGCTGCCATACAACGCACATGGGCTCTCGTTGCCTGGTGTGGCGACGGCACCGGAGTCGGTTGAGTTGCTCAGGATGGTACGAGATGCTCTCGTTGATGCCGACCAAGCGACTCGCTTTTGGCTTCCTCAACTGTTCGGTGTGGTGGCTACCGAACGCGGAGACCTGATCCAGGTACTTCGGGAGTGGTTTGCCTCGAAAGACGAAGAAATGGTGGTGGGCGCCATAGACCTACTTGGTGCGCGTGAGCACTCATTTGTGTTCAATGAGCATGAGTTCGTCGCCGAGGCGCTTGATGCGGCAATGGCGTGCGGTCCTGGCGCTCTTGAACGAGTGTCGGGGCGTTTGTTTGGAATTGCAATCGGTGGGGTGCACTCTTCCACGCCGGGCGAGCCGGCGCCGCGTGATGTGCAGAATAAAGAGAAGGCACAGCATTTCGCTGAGGTCTATAGAGATCGTCCGCATGTCAAGGACTTCTATAAGTCCATTGTGCGTCACTCTGAACACAGCATGGAGCGTGATCGCATCATGTGGGAAGAAGAGGCGGATGACTGATGAATGCCCTCCTGACAGAACTTCCCGCTTTGCATGAGGCTGTAAGCATTGCGGCCGAGGCAGACGCGAACCGGCCTCGGCCTGACACCGCTGGCGCTTACATACGCAGCCTAAGACGCAAGGCAGGCTTTGTTCAGACTCATTACAAGTTTCTCTCCGCTGTAAGTTGGGACGAGCAGGGCGGATTGGGGCGGGAAACTGGCGGTGGCGATGGCGTGGTAGAGATGGCGATCCCAATGCGGGAAGCTACGTTGACAATACGGCATCCGGAGGCCTTCACCGATTATGTGTATATGTCCTTCGATGGGCTTGTGGCAGCCTTGGTCAACATGACTGACACCATCGGCCGTCTAGTCAACGATCAGTACGGGTTAGAGCTTCCTGAACGTAGGGCGAGTCTGCGGGCGCTCAAAGACCCCAAGTATTGTCAGCCAGAGTCGCCCATAGGCAAGATCGTCCACAACTCGATGCATACTGAGTGGCTAGTTAGGCTCGCGGATCTTCGTGGGCGCTGTCAGCACGCGGACATCGAGGAGGTGCTGCTTAATCCTGCGGGTCCTTACTCACTGCGGGGGGAGCCGTTTGTCCCTAAAGAGTATGACTGGGCCTCAGAACCAAGGGACATGCAGTTGGTTGCGTACTGCGCTGTAGCAATGAGGCAGGCTGAGCAGACCTTGGTCGCAGTTATCGAGGCAATATGCCGATCGCCCGAGTACCCGTATAAGGGATAGACCGGCGCGACGGTTGTTGCTGACGGACATCATTTGTAAGGGGTGACAACGCCCCTCAGCCTCGGAAGACCTCGACCAAGCCCTCCACGGAGTGGGTGGTCACCCACGCGGCTCGGAAGGAACGGCCCGTCCCATCGGCCGGCGGGGCCCCGCGACGGGTCGGCGCGGGCGTTCGATGGCCCGTCGAAGCCGTTCGATGGCCCATCGAGGGCGTTCGACGCCCCATCGAAGCCGTTCGATACCCCGTCGAAGCCGTTCGATGGCCCATCGAAGCCGTGCGACGGCCCATCGAATGCGTGCGATGGTCCATCGAATGCGTTCGATGGCCCGTCGAAGGCGTGCGATGGTCCATCGAATGCCTGCGATGGTCCATCGAATCGATTCGATGGTCCATCGAACGGGCTCGAAAAATTCGATGACTCCGGCGGCGTCCGAGAAAAGGTCCCCTCACGCGTCGCCAGGGGGGCAAACGGGCGTCATCGTCCATATAAGTGTTTTGAGAACGTCCGTATACCGGTGTTTCAGGTCCAGATAAATTGTGGCGTGTTCTCGGGCGTGTTCTTGCGGCGTGGCAATGGGCAATTGGCAATGGGCAGTGGGGAAGATCGGAGCAGGACGCGTCACGCCCGATCCGACGCCCATTGCCTATTGCCCGATGCCCATTGCCTCTCTCTGCATCAGCGGCCCGCTCACGCGCTCGAAGTCGGCCCTGGCCAGGCACACCGTCCGCCACCGGGCGCTGCGCACGCGCATGTGGGCGGCGTAGGCCTCCACGTCGATGGCGCGCAGGGCGTACCAGCGGTCCCTGAAGGTCCAGGCGTCCTCCATCGAGGGCCCGTGAGGCCCGGGCGGCTGTTGGGCAAACGGAAGCGGCATGCCGCCGCATTCGTAGACGAAGACGAAGCAGGCGGTGTAGCCCTCGCCGAACATCGCGCGCCAGCGGCGGAGGCTGTCGACGTCGTCGTCGGTGACCCAGTTTTCCAATCGGGTCGAGCCGGCGGGCAGGCGGCGGCCCTTGAGCTCGACCAGCAGGTTGGGCGTGCCGTAGAGGACGTAGTCGAAGGCCTTGAGCGTCCTGCGTTCGCCGGCCTCGATCGTCGCGAGCGGGGCCTGCTCGCCCGGGAGCACCGCGCGCCGGGCCTCGTCGACGGCGACGTAGGGCACGCCGTGATCGGTCAGCATTGCCGTGAACGCGCGCTCGTAGTGGATCTGGCGGCGGCCCATGAGACTCGATGCTAGCCGCGTGTTCGGGCCCAATCGGGACGGATGCCCCGTGTGTTCAGATCGCGTTGCGTCGGCGCGAAGTGTGCGCGTGATGGGGCAACATGGGCGGAAAGCGGGATCGGTTTTTCATAGGCTGGGCCGCTTGTTTTCCGCCCAGTTCCCCCCTCGGAGCCGCCCATGATCCCTGCCCGCATCGCCGTTCTCGCGTCCCTGATGCTCACTCCAGGCGTGCTAGCCCAGCACGGCGAGCCCAGCGGGGCGGCCACGAAGGACGGCGTCCGCGAGCCGGGCGCGATGGAAGACGGCTTCGAGGCCGACGAGAAGACCCCCTTCCTGCTGCACGAGCGGCACCTGCACACGCACAACCGCCCGCACGCGACCGTCGCGCCCGACGGCACGCGCTTCTTCACCACGCGCGACTCGTCGGTGACGCTGCCCTTGCCCGGAGAAGAGGACGCGTTTGTGTTCGCCATCTTCGGCGACCGCACGGGCGGGCCCGACCTTGGCATCAACGTGCTCGCCGACGCCGTGCGCGACGTGAACCTCGTCGAGCCGGACCTGGTGATGACCGTCGGCGACATGATCGACGGCTACAACCAGACCGCCCAGTGGATGACCGAGATGGGCGAGTTCAAGACGGTCATGAATGGGCTGCTGTGCCCCTGGTTCCCCGTTGCGGGCAACCACGACATTTACTGGAGGGGCGAAGGCAAGCCCGAGGGCGAGCACGAGGCCGAGTACGAGATGCACTTCGGCCCGCTCTGGTACAGCTTCATGCACAAGGGCTGCCACTTCATCGCCCTCTACACCGACGAGGGCAACCAGGAGACCGGCGAGAAGAGCATCAGTAAGCCCGAGAGCCAGAACATGACCGAGGAACAGAAGGCGTTCCTCGCCCAGGCCCTCGAGCGCGGCAAGGACGCGACCCATCAGTTCGTCTTCGTGCACCATCCGCGCTGGCTTGGCAATAACTACGGCAGCGACTGGAACGACAACGTGCACCCGCTGCTGGTCGAGGCCGGTAACGTGCGCGCCGTCTTCGCCGGGCACATCCACCGGATGCGGCACGATTTCGGACCTCAGGGAAATGACGGCATCGAGTACGTCACGCTGGCGACCGTCGGCGGCGGGCAGAGCCACCAGGTGCCCCAGGCCGGCTGGCTGCACCAGTACCACCTCGTCACCGTGCGGCCCGGGCAGATCGCCATGACCGCCTACCCCGTGGGCGCGGCGATGAACGTCCGCGAGATCACCGGCGACATGGCCGACAGCCTGGCCCGGCAGGCCCGCCGGGGCGTCGAGGTCGACGGCGTGGTGGCCTTCGGCGCCCAGGGTGGCGCCCGTGGCGAGGTGGCGCTGACCCTGGAGAACACGACCGATCGGCAGTTGCAGGTCGAGGTGGCGCCCAGCAGCCGCGACAACCGCTGGCTCGTGCGCCCCGACCACGTGCACGCCGTGCTCGAGCCCGGTGAGAAGCAGGAGTTCGCCTTCCTGGTGGGCCGCCCCGCCGAGAGCGCCGACGAGTTCCTCGACCGCCTGAGCTTCGCCGTCGATGCGGATTACCTTGGGCAGACCGCCCGCTACGCCCTGCCCACGCGGGAGGTCGAGGCGCCCGTCGACCTCACCAGCCTGCTGGGCAGCCAGCGGCCGGGGGCGAACATGGCCCTGGACTTCGACGGCGTCGACGACGCCATCCTGATCCCCAGCGCCGTGGCCAGCTTCGAGCAGGGGCCCTTCACCGTCGAGTGCTGGTTCAACGCGCGGAACTACGAGGGCCGCCGCGGCCTGCTCACCAAGACCCAGGGAAGCGAGTACGGCTTCTTCGTGAGCAATGGCGTGCTGGGCTTCAGCAACCATCTGGGCGGCGACTACCGCAACAACCGGGTCAATGGCTCGATCAAGACCGACACCTGGCACCACGTCGCGGCGGTGTACGACGGCAACGCGACCCGCATGTACCTCGACGGCGAGCTCGTCTCGAGCGAGGGGGTCGATAACACCTGGAAGCGGACCACCAACGACCTGCCGCTGATCGTGGGCGCTGACCCCGACGGCTCGGGCAACCCCATGAGTTTCTTCGAGGGGGCCATCGACGAGGTCCGCCTGTCGAGCACGGCCCGGTACCTCGGCGAGTCGTTCACGCCGCAGCGCCGCCTCTCGGCCGACGGCGACACGGTGGCCCTGTACACCTTCGACCGCGCCATGGGCCCCTACGTGCTGGACGTGTCGGGCCACGGCAACCACGCCCGGCGGGTCGGGTCGCCCAAGGCGGTCGACGCCCGCTAGCCGCCCGCTATTCGCCAGGGAGTGGCCCGCTGGTCGCGGCCGGAACCCCCAAGTTTCGAGCCCGGGAATAGGGCCGCGTCCCGGCGGATCCATACCATCCTGACATGGCCGAAGTCCTGACCGATCCCAAGGCCCGCCTGGCGCTCGTGCGTGAGTTGCTCGAGGATGTCAGCCGCGCCGAGGAGCCCGGGCAGATCCAACTCGCCTTCCGGCGGATGTGGCAGCTCTACCCGGTGGATCTCTACGTCTCGGCGTCCATCCGCGGCATGCCCGAGGGCCAGTACAAGGTCACGCGGATGATCGACACGCGGGAGGTCGCCCGGTCGGCCGACGACGGCGCGGCCATCTACGCCCGCCACGACCCGTGGAAGGAGTGGAGCCGCCTGCCGTCCCACACCGGCGGCCTGCTGGGCGAGATCATGACCTCCGGCGAGCCGGGGCTGGTCCGCCTGGACAGCGTGGCCGACGACCCCGTGCTGGGCAACGCCGCCGCCGAGATGCAGGCCGTGCTGACGACCCCGATCTTCGACCGCGGCCGGCCGCTGAACTGGGCCTTCCAGTTCGTGCGCGACGCCGAGGCGTTCAACGACGAGGCCCTCGAGCTCTTCGTGATGGTCGCGAACCTCAGCGGCACCGCGACGCGAAACCTGGTGGCGGTGCGACAGGCCGAGCAGGCGACCAGCCGGCTGCGCGGCCAGTTCGAGGAGGTCGCCCGCGTGCAGCAGAGCCTGCTGCCCAGGCAACTGCCCGACATCCCGGGCCTGACCCTCGCCACGAGCTACCTCACCAGCGACCAGGCCGGCGGGGACTACTACGACTTCTTCCCCTTCGAAGACGGGCGGTGGGGCATCCTGATCGCCGACGTTTCCGGGCATGGCGCCGCCGCGGCCACGGTGATGGCCATGCTCCACGCCATCCTGCACGCCTACGAGGGCAGCGGGCTGCACCCGCACCTGGTGCTCGAGCACGCCAACAGCCGCCTGGTCGCCGCCGGGCTCGAGGGCGCGTTCACCACGGCGTTCCTGGGCATCTACGACCCCTCGACCGGCGAGTTCCAGTTCAGCCGGGCGGGGCACAACCCGCCGCGCTGGAAGCGGGGTGTTTCGGGCGAGGTGCTGTCGATCGAAGAAGCAGGCAGCCTGCCGCTGGGCGTGTTCGAGCCGCTGGGCGCCACGAGCGCGTCGATCAGGCTCGAGCCGGGCGATACCATCGTGCTCTACACCGACGGCATCACCGAGTCATTCAACGAAAAGCGCGAGATGTTCGGCGTCGACGGTCTCGACGCGGCGCTCGAGGGCTGCTCGGGCCAGCCGGCGTGCGTGGTCGATTCGGTGCACGCCGCACTCTACGACCACACCCATTCGCGAACGCGAGATGACGATCAGACCATCGTCGCGCTGCACTACGCCCCCGTGCCCAAGGTCCAGCAGCCCACGTTCAGCACGGCCGCCGGCGTCCTGGCATGAGCCGGAGCGGCAGAGACTGGTTCGACCGATCGCCATTCGGTCCGACGGATATGGATGGCAACCCGACCACCGAGCAGGGCCTGCGATTCCGGTGCACGATGTGCGGCAACTGCTGCACGGGCCCGCCCGGCACGGTGATGCTCGACGCCGATGAACGCGCAGCGCTATCGCAGCATCTTGGTATGAACGATGATGCGTTTGTTGAGCAATACACCAAGCCCATGGATGGCGGCGTCTCCCTGTCCGAGCGGCTCACCGCCTTTGGCTGGGATTGTGTGTTCCTCGACCGGACGACAATTCCCGGCAAAGCCGTATGCGGCGTGTACGAAGCCAGGCCGCGGCAATGCCGGACCTGGCCCTTCTGGAAGATGAACCTCAAGGACGAGCGGGCCTGGGACCGCGCGAGCGCGACCTGCCCGGGCATGAACGCCGGCCCCCTGGCACCCGCCCGCGCCGTCCGCCTGACCCGCGACGCGAGCCCGATCTGATGCCCGACTTCGACGCCCAGGACCTGGCCCAGGCCAGCCACTGGCTCGAGGCCGTGCGGCGGCCCGAGGTCTGCCAGCGGCTGGACGCCATCTACGCCATGATCGCCGACCAGGTCGCCGCCCGGGCCCCGGTGTGCAAGGCGTCGGGGCGTTGCTGCAACTTCGAGTCCTACGGCCATCGTCTGTATGTCACCGGGCTGGAAGCCGCATGGTGTGTGGTCCAACTGACACCCGACAACCCGGGCCTGACACCGAACTCGGTGGCCGACGCCCTTGATCGCGGCGGCTGCCCCTTCCAACTCGGAACGCTGTGCGGCGTTCACACGATCAAGCCCGTGGGCTGCCGGACCTATTTCTGCGATCCCGTGGCCGAGGGCTGGCAGGAAGACCTCACAGAGCGTGCCCACGGCATGGTGAAAGCCCTGCACGCCGAGGCCGATGTCCCGTACAGATACATGGAATGGCGAGCGATGTTGGGTTTACTGTCGAATGTGCAACTTATTGCGCCTGAGACTCAATAACAAAAGTCACCGGTCCGTCGTTGGTCAGGTGCACCCGCATGTGAGCACCGAAGACGCCGGACTGAACATTGCCGACTTTCTCTGAAACTTTCTCCACGAATGCGAGGAAATTCTCGCGCGCCGCATCCGGCGGCATGGCCCGATCGAAGCTCGGGCGGCGGCCTTTTCCTATTTCGCACCCAACGGTGAAGTTTGGCACCAGCAGGATGCCCGCACCCTCGACATCGCCCACGGATAAGTTCATTTTGCCCTCGGAATCGGGAAAAATGCGAAAACGCACGAGCTTGTCGGCCATCCATTCGAGGGTCGCGTCGGTGTCGCCGTGTTGCAGGCCAACCATGGCCAGTAGGCCCCGACCGATTTGGCCGCTAATATCGCCCTCTCGTGGGAGTGTGACCCTGGCTTCGGCAACGCGCTGGACGACAACTCGCATGTTCTGGCTCACTCTGTTGTTCCGAGGCGGGCATGGATACTGAAACGGTCATTATTGGGGGCGGTCTGGCCGGGCTGAATTGCGCGCGTCGATTGCACGCGGCGGGGCGATCCTTCGTGCTCCTCGAAGCTGCGGACCGGCTGGGCGGCCGCGTCCGCACCGACACGGTCTCGATGCCCGAGGGCGAATACCTCATCGATCGTGGCTTCCAGGTGCTGCTGACGGCCTATCCAAACGCGGCCGAAGCATTCGATTACGACGCCCTCGACCTCCAGTGCTTCTTTCCAGGGGCGATGGTGTTCCACGAGGGCAGGATGCATCGCGTGGCCGACCCACGCCGCCGGCCTGGCGAGGCGGTCCGCACATTCAGCACGCCCATCGCCACCGTGCGAGACAAGCTGCGCCTGGCCGAGATGTCGCTGCGCGTGCTCGCCGGCCCGGTCGATCGCATCTGGT
>JAUHYE010000113.1 GCA_030426395.1 Phycisphaerae bacterium | reverse complement strand
TGACGCGGATCGTGCCGGAGTCGGCGATCGCGTCGCGCGCGTTGAGCGCGACGTTGAGCAAGGCGTTGCCGAGCTGCGCGGGATCTCCGATGAAGCGCGGGAGGTCCGGCTCGACCTCGACCAGGAAGCAGCCGGGCAGGCTTCGGAGCCCGGCGTCCTCGACGGTCTTGCCCGCCAGACCGCTGCCCTCGGGCACGATCATCTCGAGCGTGTACTCGCGCGGGTCGGCCATCACGCTGGCGGAAGAGCCGCGATTGGGCAGCAATTTCGGACCAACCAAGACCAAGAACAGTAACCCGACCAGCACGCACGGCACGCCGATCCATGTGATGTCGAACATGCCGATGTCGTCGAGACTGGGCAGGTTCATATCGGCCACCATGCCCGCCACCACGAGGTTAGTGCTGGTGCCGATGAGCGAGCAGGTGCCGCCCAGGATGGCGGCGTAGCTCAGCGGGATCATCAGCTTCGAGGGTGACAAGCCGGTGCGCTTGCACCAGTCGCCGACGGCGGGGATCATGAGCGCCACGACGGGCGTGTTGTTCAGGAACGCGCTCATGCCCGCGACGGGAGCGGCCATGCGGACCATGCCGGTTCGCAGGGTCTTGGGCCTGCCCAGCACGCGGGCGGAGATCCAGTCGATGCCGCCGGTCTCCTTGAGACCCGTCACCACCACGAAGAGCACGGCCACGGTCGCCAGCCCAGTGCTGGCAAAGCCGCCGATGGCTTCCTTGGGGGTCAGGATGCCCAGCGTGATGCCCCCGTCACGGGGCACGGGGACGACCAGCAGCAGCGTCAGGGCCGACACCAGGATCGCGTCGGCGGCGATGCGCGTGAACATCAGGGCGGCCAGCACGGCCGCAACGATCCCCAGAACAATCACCGCTTCGATGCCCATGGACCCAAGCACTCCCGCCGACGCCGGCCGTGAAACCCTGGGGGCATCATCGGCACATCGCCGGCCGAGGGTATATGCCCTGGCGGGGAGCCGTGTTCAGATGCACTCGTCGATGGCGTCGATGAGGACGAGGAAATCAAAGAGCGTGAGCTCGCCGTCGCCGTCCAGGTCCGCTCGGGGGTTGCTGTCCTGCCACTCAGTCTGGAAGGCCAGAAAGTCGAATATGTCCACGGTGCCGTCGAGGTTGTAGTCGGCGACCGTGCAGAGCCCGCTTGCGAGTTCCCGCAGTTGGTCGAGCCATACTTCGGCGATGACCTTGTTGCCAAAGCTCGACAGGTGGGCGTCGTCGTTTCGCATGCCGCTCGCTGCCTGAGCAAAATACGAGCCGGTCCGAGGGCTGCCGACAGCGAAGATCGCCGCGACACCAGCGTCAGCGGCATGATCCCGGAGGAAGCCGTGCCAGTTCTCGTGGTCGGAGTGCGCATGGACGACGTCCGACGCCCAGACCACTTCCGCGTCATGACCCAAACCCGCGCGCAACACATCCAGATAGTCGACCATCGCCGACGGCTGTGAGCCCTGGCCGGCGATGCCCTGGATCCACACGTCGGCTTGCGTTTCGCGGGCCCAGGCTTCGGTCGAACCCGGGAACGAGTTGTCCAGTTGGAGCGTGTATCCGTTGCCGCCCTGACCAGCGGAGCCGAAGAGGAAGCCGTCCACGTCAGGCCGCCAGGCACTGATGGCGTACACCATGAGCCCGAGGTCTTCATCGTCGGCGGCCGTCAAGACCTGCCCGCGCCAATCCCGATCGTCGGCGACCGGAACCGCATCGAAGTGGTGTTCGATCGAGACGAACTCCCAAGGCCCGATACGCAATTCCGCCCCGGCATCAGGGCGTACACCGAAGGGATGCGACAGGTGGACCTCCATTGCATCGGCGCTGGCGACGACATCCTCCACCACCGAGACCGAACCTCGGGCGGGGCCGGACATGACCACGATGGCGTCGTCCACGCGCACATCGACCACGCCGGCAAGCACAAGTTCCGTGTCGCTCGCGAAGCCGTCCTCGGCGGTGAATTCCCTTGAGACGCGTGTTGTGTCCAGATCGACACGCTCAACGCCATCGAGCGGGAGCCCGTCCCCGTTTTGTTCCCGGCCTCGTTCGGGATACCACTCAAGTTCGCTCGAACCAGGGAAAGAGAGCAGCGTCGATCGGACGACAAGCGGGGCATCGGCAACCAGCAGGCTGCCGTGCACCGGACCGCATCGCAGCCGGTAGACACCACCGGGCGAGATGCTCACGGCGGGGCCAGGGCCGCGGCTGCTTGATGGGAGCGTGCCAGTCCCGAAGCGGGTGAAGTCGGCCCAGCTATCCGTCCTTGTATGGAGCACACGGACAAGAGTGGTGTCCGGAGTGCCGGAACTGGTATCCAAGCCGAACCAGCCGCCGCGATGGTCAAGAAGGGTTGCCGGTCGCATGAGTACGCCGGCCGTTTGCGGGAGCAACGCCTGAACGAACCCATGCGCAAAGTGCTCGGGCCATGGCTGGAGGGGCAGCGTTCCTCGAACGCCACGGCTGTTGGCGCCCACCATCACCCGCACCGGCCCGATCGGACCTTCGGCGAGCATCCGTGCCTTGGGCCCAAGCGTTCCGATTGGCTCGGTCGGCGCCTCGAATGGGGCGGGACGCACACGAAAGAAGCCGTCCAGCCCGGGTTCCACTCGGCTGGTGAACACCAGACCGTCGGTCTCCACGACCGGCCCGGCGTTCAGAAACTGTGCGCTCCGCGCATTCTCCAGAGCGATTGGCCGGCGGACCATCATCACGTTCGTGCGATTGGCGGGCCCCCCGACGTACGAGATCCGCTCGCTAACGGAACCCAACCCGTGCGCGCCGGGGCTGACGGCATGAACGGCCAGGAACGGGCAGCCTTGCCAGCCGTTCATGCGACCGCCGGCACTTCGTGTGTCCAAGCTATGGACGGCGTAATAGTCACGACTCCGCCAGATCGCTTCCGCGTCGGCATCGGTCAGGGCGTGATCGCGGATCGCCAGCGCCTCGTAGGTCAGCATCGCCGCAGGAACACGGATCGAGAACGCCCCCAGGGTGAGGCCTGACAGCGGGGTCTGCAAGCTGGGATCGAGAATGATCGAGTGCGCGGTCGAGACTGCGGATGGTCCGCCGGGCCGCCACGGTCCGAGGACCGGGTCTGCATCGGGCGTGCGCGCACGCGTCAACCATCTGCCGCGGCCCATGGGTTCGAGCCTTCCAGAGTCCGAAGCCAATTCACCGATGCCCGAACCGCCCCGATCGGTCGCCAGCCATGCTTGGCCGCGCATCGCGGCGACATCCATCGAGACGGCGAGCAGGTGCCATCGACCGGGCTGGAACGGGGTGTCGAGTCGGAGCCGAGCGGCCAGATTGGCCTGTTGAACCCGAATCGAGACGCCCAGAGGGTCCGCCGAGATGGCGAGCCGATCGCCGATGGTCAGCAGCGAACTCGGTGTGGAAACCGCCTCTGGTGCGTAGACCCACACCAGAAGCGACCACTCCCCGTTGCGGAGGGCGTCGGGCAAGTCCGCCGCGTCGATGTGGAGTCTGGCGTCGATCTGCGTCACGCGAATGCCGGCAACAGCCGGAACATGCGAACACAATACGACCATCACCGCCAAAATGTACGAGATAACCCTAGCAAATCCCACTCGACTCCCCCTCGCAGACGGGTGCAAAACGCGCGACTCGACCCATGGCACAATTTCTTTCATAAATCATTGGCGTGCCACAAAAATGAGCGCATATTTGAAATGTCTTGTCTCTCTCCTCCTAAACACGTCGCCCGGTTGCTGCCGGACGCCGTGTTTTTCTTTGGCACCATCGCGCACCCAACGGCCTGCGGCCAGTTTCCGCAGGTTTTCTTTTTGATAGGGTTTCGATCTATTGCGGTTACCGGGCGTGCTTCGGGTCGAAGGCGTCCTGGAGCGCATCGCTGAAGACGTTGAAGGCCAGCACCAGGCCGAACATGAACGCCGTGGCCGCGCCGATCTGCCAGAAGAACTGCTTGAGCACCTCGCCTCGGGACTCGCTGATCATGACGCCCCAACTCGGCTGGCCCTGCACGCCGATGCCGAGGAAGCTGAGGATAACCTCGCTCTTGATGGCGCCGATGAAGATGAGCGAGAAGTTGATGAACACCAGGAACAGCACGTTGGGGATGATGTGCTTGCGCATGATGTAGAAGCGGCCAGCACCAAGCGCCGTGGCGCTCTGCACGTAGTCGAGCGAGCGGATCTTGAGCGCCTCGCCGCGGATCTGCCGGCACGGGGCGATCCAGAAGGTCACCCCGAAGGCCACATACATCGGGATCAGCGTCTGGTGGACCTTGACGCCGTCGGTGAATGGCACGGTGACTTCCATGGAGCCGAAGACGAACGCCACGACGGTGAGCAGCACGATGTAGGGCACGCTGGAGAGTGTCGAGTAGAGCCACACGATGGCATGATCGACCCAGCCGCCGAAGAAGCCGGCCATGGAGCCCAAGAACGCCCCCACGACGACGGCGATGATCGCGGACACGAGGCCGACCTGCGTCGCCACTCGGATGGAGTAGACCGCCCGCCAGAGGATTGATCGGCCCTGCGAGTCGGTGCCCAGCAGCAGGCGCATGTCGTACATGAAGCCATCGAAGCCATCCGGGCGTGGCAGGACCGCGTCGAGGTCGGCCTGGAGCTTCTCGATGGCGGCGAAGAGGTCGGCCTCCGCCCCGGGCATGTCGGCGGTGAGCTCTTCGATTTCGGCACGAAGCTCTTCGGCCTCCTCGTCGGTCTCGGCCAGTTCGAGGTCGTCGCGCGCGTAGGCCAAGTCCTCCCGCAGGATCTCCAGGTCGAGGTACAGCTGGTCGACGAGCTCGAGCTGGTCGGCGGCCTCCGCGTACAGCGTCCGCAGCTGATCCACGGGAAGATCGGCGACCGTGCGCTCGGCCACCGCGACGGCTTCGAGCGCGGATGTCGGGTCCGTGCGTTGCAAGGCGCGCCCGATGTCGGTCAGGTAGAACTCGGCCTGGGCGATCTTCTTGCCCGGGCTGGCCTGCTCGAAGAATCCCGGCATGCTGTCGGGGCCGACGCGCTCTGTGGCACGTTCCATCGACAGCTCCTTCACGATGAAGGTGTCCGAGAGTCGCCCGCCCGAGATCGCGTTCACGAGCTGCGCGCCGATGATGAGCACGGCCACGGAGATGTAAATGGCGATGACGCCAAGGGCGACGACCGCCGCACGGTCGCGCACGAACGTGCGGAACGCGCGGGATTGCCGGAACGCCGAAAACCAGCCGCGCTTGCCCTCGGCCAGCTCGCTCTCGATCTTGCGATCCAGGAGTGATCCGCTCAACGCCCAGCCCCTCTCACTTCAGAGTCACCCGCGGATCGACGACGGCGTAGAGCACGTCGGTCAGGATGTTGGTGATGATGAACAGCGCCGCCAGCAGGGCCGTGATGGCCTCGACGACGGGGAAGTCCTTGTTGGTGATGGCCGTGAAGAGCTGCTGGCCCATTCCCGGGATTCGGAAGTAGATCTCGACGAGCAGCGAGCCCATGATGATGAACGGCAGGGAGATCATCACGCGGGTGATGATCGGGATGAGCGCGTTGCGCAGCATGTGTCGGTACATGACGCGCCGGTTGCTGGCGCCCTTGGCCCTCGCGGTGCGGATGTAGTCCTTGTTGCACTCCTCCACCATCACGGCGCGGTAGAAGCGGGTGTCGTACCCCATCGCCACGATCACACCGATGCTGACAGGCAGCAGGCAGTACTTCGGCCAGCCGGCGATCGCGCCGGGTACGGCGGCGATCCATCCCCAGAGCGTGCGGAAAAATCCCGGGTCTTCGAGCCCCTTGTCCTGGAGGTGCATCTGCACGTCCGACCACATTGGCAGCACGGGCTCGTACCCGGAGACCGCGAAGAATTCGAAGTCGAACGCGAGCCTGGGCCATTGCGCACCAAAGTATTGGCCAACGATGACGTAGACGAGGTAGCTGATGCTCATGCCCAGCACCGCCATGAACATCACCCCGCGGTCGAGTGGGCGACCGCGGTTGAACGAGGCCACGAGGCCCAGGCTCGTCGAGATCAGCGTGGTGAGGATCAGCACAGGCAGCGTGACCGACAGGCTGGGAACGATCGATGTCGAGATGATATCGCCCACGCTCTGGCTCTCGACCGACCAGCTTTTCTGATCAAAACGCAACGTGACGATGCGCCCCAGGGCGGCGAAGTACTGGTTGTCGTACAGGCTGCGCACGAATCCACCGAACGTCCACGGGTCGTCGACGACTTCGACGTTGGCGGCCTGGGGATCGGCATCGGCCACGAACGGCACGGACAGCTCGCCCTCGCCGACGCGCACCGGCTCGACGCGGATCGCGTCGATCACGGCGCCCTGGCTCGAGTCGTCGAGCACGCGGATCGTCAGTGGCTCGCCCGTGGACAGGTCGACGTTGCCCAGGTCGTTCCAGCCCACGCCGTCGATCTCGACCGAACGTGCTGGACGGGTCTGGTCCATCGAGACGGTCTTGAGCGCGAGTTCGCCCTCAATGAGGCGAACCCACACGAGGCCGGCCTCGCCGACGGACTTGGCATTGCCCTGGTCGTCAACGATCGAGGGCCAGGTCGCCTGCACCTTGTACGTGCCCGCGGGCAGGTCGAAGGTCCACTGCACCCATCCCTTGCCCGTGCCGCGGCCCTTCTCGAGGTAGCTGCCGCCGATGCCGCTCTCGCGAGCCTGCCAGGTGCGCCCGCCGATCTGCCAGTCGCCCAGCAGCGGCTTGTCGAGCCCGAAGTCGGTACGTTTGGTGAGGTACTGGTCGTACGTCGGATACTTGCCCAGGTACGCCGTCACCGGGTCGGTGAGGCGCAACAGGATCATCAGGAAGAGGATCACCCCCATGTACACGGGGATGTTGTACAGAATGCGCCTCAGGACGTACGCCCACATGCCGGTTCAGCCGCCTTTCGTGCCGGGGACCGGTCTTAGAGGGTCTGGTCGGTGTCGCAGTACTTGAACCACGACCAGAAGCGCTGCGTGGGCTTGGCGTTGTCCATCTGCTCGTTGATGAGGAAGTAGCGGTTGCGGGCCAGCGAGCCGACGTACGGCGCATCGGCGATGATCATGTCACGCATCTTCGTGTACAGCGCGGTTCGCTCGGGGCCCGGCTCCATCAGGCGAGCCTCTTCATACATCTTGTCGAACTCGGGGCGGTTGTAGTTGCCGTGATTGCTCCCGGGCGAGGCGTTGGGTGAGTAGAAGAGCGCTAGATTATTCTCGGCGTCGGGATAATCGCTGGCCCACGCGAAGCCGAAGAAGGGCACCTCGCGACGGTTCACGCGCGCGATGAGGTCGGGGAAGTCAACCAACACGGGCTCGAGGCGGATGCCAACTTCCGAGAGCTGGCGGACCAGCATGTCGGTCATTTCCTTGTTCTTGCCACCACGGCTGGTGACGTACTCGATCGGCGGCAGGCCCTGGCCGTTCGGGTAGCCGGCGATCACGAGTTGCTCTCGCGCGGCCTCGAGGTTGCGTCCCATCCAGCTGTTCTCGACCCGGTGGCCTTCGGGGTGGGCGTCCAGGCCGGGCGGGATCGGTCCGTCGTACACCGTGCACAGGCCGGCGTAGTAGGAGTCGTTGATCTCGTGCATATCCGCGGCCAGGCTGATGGCGCGGCGCAGGGCGATCTTCTCCGGCGTGTAGCCGCCGACCAGCTCATCTTCCATGTTGAACGTCCGGAAGATGAAGTCGAGTTGCGGCTCGACAACGTACTCGACGCCCTTGCGGCGCAGGTCGCGCTCCATGCGCTTGGTGCGGGGGTTGAAGGCCTTCTCGAAGAAGTCAAAGGGCAGCTCGATGTAGCCCAGCTTGCCGTTCTCGAAATCGAGCCAGAGCGGGTTGTCCTCGACGTACATCGCGAACTCGACGCGATCGACCATCGGGATGCGCTGGCCGGCGGCCTTGTCGAGCCCCCGATCGATGTCTTCGGCCGACCATCCCTCGCTGGGGTAGTAGGCCTCGCGGTAGTTGGGGTTCCTGGTCACGGTGAAGGACTGCTTGGGTCGCCACTCGCGGAACACGAACGGGCCCGTGCCCACGGGATTGGCCGAGAACAGGTTCTTGTCGTCGGCGTTGTAGTACTCGACCGCCTCGCGCGGGACAACCGAGGTCTGGAACATCTGGAGCACCCAGATAAACCGGTAGATCGGTTCCTTGAGCACGACCTCGAACTCGGTGTCGCTCAACTTGCGGAAGCCCTCGACCGGGGCGTCGTAATCGAATTTGGCGGCTTGGTCCTGGCGGGCCTTGTACTCGTCGAAGCCCACGATGGTGTCGGCCAGCAGCCACCAGTTCTTGCCCTCGCTGGCGCGCTGGTCGGCCAGACGCTTCAGGGAGTAGAAGAAGTCGTCGCTCTTCACCGCGCGGCCCTTGCCGCCCGGGAAGCACGCGTTGTCGTGGAACTTGGCGTCCTCACGCAGCTTGAACTTCCAGACCTTTCGGCCCTGCTCGTCGGTGTAGCTGGTGGGCATCTCGGCCAGCAACAGCGGCTCGAGTTCGTTGGGGTTGGTGTACTTGGGCTGCAGCAGCGTCTCGTACACCTGCGAGCAGGCCATGTTGTCGTACGTGGTCGAGCCCTGGGCCGGGTCGAGCGTGTTGGGACCCACGGTGCGCATGGGCAGGCGGAGCACGGTCTGCTGGGCCGGCGCAACGCTCACCAGCACGGCCAGAGTGGCTACGACCAACGCCAAGAGTGTTCGAGTTCTGTTTGCAATCACCGCTGGCCTCCTGTTCGGTCGGGCCCACCGAGTTTCATTCCTATCCCTGAGGATGCAGGGTATCGGGCCACCCCGTCCGCGCCAACTTCATGGCGCGTAAACAAGCCGCTGCCCGTCCCTTGGCAACAATACCGCCAAGAGGGAGCCGGGGCGGCCGGGCGAGTTCCCCCAACCCGGATCGACGCGAGTTGGACCACGCGCTGGTCGATAACGGGTTGGGACCAACCGCAGGAGGTGGGCGTTGAAGGGTGTGATTCTGGCAGGTGGGCTTGGCACGCGGCTTCGGCCGCTGACGCTGGTTACGAACAAACACCTATTACCCGTGTTCGATCGGCCGATGATCTATTACCCCATCGAATGCCTGCTCAACGCCGGCATCACCGAGATACTCATCGTGACTGGCGGCGAGCATGCGGGCGATTTCTTGAAGCTGCTCAAGAACGGCCACGATCTGGGCGTGAAGCGGCTGGCCTACGCCTACCAGGAGGGCGAGGGCGGCATCGCCGACGCGCTTCGGCTGGCCAAGGACTTCGCCGACGGCGAGAAGATCTGCGTCGTGCTGGGCGACAACATCATCGAGGGCAACATCAAGAAGGCCGCCGGCGACTTCTTCACCCAGAAGAGCGGCGCGAAACTGCTGCTCAAGAC
The DNA here is from genome assembly GCA_030426395.1 of Phycisphaerae bacterium. Lineage (GTDB taxonomy): Bacteria > Planctomycetota > Phycisphaerae > Phycisphaerales > UBA1924 > JAHCJI01. Next base: position 1,084 of record JAUHYE010000113.1, on the reverse strand, counting down.
GGTGGACGACCCCGAGCGTTTCGGCGTGGTGCGCTTCGAGGGCGAGAGCGCCGACCAGCGCGTCGCCGAGATCATCGAGAAGCCCAGCGACCCGCCCAGCAACAGCGCGGTCACGGGCATCTACTTCTACGACGCCGACGTGTTCGAGATGTGCGACGGCCTTGAGCCCAGCGCCCGCGGCGAACTCGAGATCACCGACGTCAACAACTTCTACCTCAAGCGCGGCGACCTGACCTACGAGACGCTCGAGGGCTGGTGGACCGACGCGGGCACGTTCGAGAGCTTGCACCGAGCGTCCAACCTCGTGCGCGAGGGGGGGGCCAACCACGCCCAGATGCCCACGGGAGCCAGCGCATGAACAGCGCCGTGACCGACATGCCCACCGCCGCCGAAGCACGCAAGCCCGAGCCCATCCGTACGGTGCAACTCTCGCCTGCCGAGGCGTTCGCGATGGCCAAAGAAGAGCTCGAGCCGCTGCTGATCCCCGCGTCGATCTTCGCCGACGATCGCGGGTGGTCGGTGATGAACCTGATGCAAGGCGTGCTCGGGCCCGCCGGCCAGATCAACTACTCGGTGATGTACCCCAGCGTCATCAAGGCGTGGCACCGACACACGAAACAGACCGACTTCTGGTTGTGCATCAATGGGCATGTGAAAACAGGTGTCTTCCGTGAAAGCGACGGCCGCCGCTGGATGGCCGTCGTCGGCGAGCGTCGGCCCGGCGTGGTGATCATCCCGCCACCACTCTGGCACGGCTGCGCAACGGTCGGCCACGAGCCCGCAGGCCTTTTGTATTACGTCACGCACCAGTACGACCCGGGCACACCCGATGAGTTCCGCATGGGGCACGACGCGGTCGAGGCGTTCCCGTGGGGCGTGCAGCACGGATGAGTGACGAGCCGCACGTGGTGATCGGCGCGACGGGCATGCTGGGGCGTGCCGTTGTCGCAGAGCTGCGCGGTCGGGGTATCGAACCGCTCACCCCGACCCGCGCCGAAGTCGACCTTGCACGACCCGAATCGATCAATGCCCTGCCGATGTGCGAGGCGCTGTTCAACTGCGCCGCATGGACCGATGTCGACGG
>JAUHYE010000112.1 GCA_030426395.1 Phycisphaerae bacterium | reverse complement strand
AGATGTCGAAGCCGCCCGCGCCCACGAAGTCGGCGGTCAGGCCGATGGGGCCGGTGATGTCGAGGTCGCCCACGGTCTCGAGCGTGCCCATGCTGTTGGCGACGGTGACGAGGATGTCCTGCTCGGTGTCGATGCCGTACTGCTGGGTGGCGGTCGCGCAGGGCGTGCTGTTGGTGTAGGCGATGTCGGCGACGAAGGGGTCGACGCCCTCGAAGCGGTCGCCATCGGCGTAGAAGACGCTGGTGGCCGTGGCGCGGATGAGCCCGGTGTCGGGGTCGATCACGGTGTTCTGGTCGAGCGTGGTGATGACGCGGATGAGGTCGACCACGGGGTTGAAGTCCATGCCCACCAGCGTGGGCTCGTCGCCGTCGTCCTCGATCACGATGCCGGGGTTCACGTCTCCGCCCAGGGCGGTGGCCTCGCCGGTATCCATGTCGATGGTGTACAGGCGGCTGACGATCGGCTCGCCGGGCGTGTTCACGCGCGTGCCGATGGCGTAGAGCGTGCGGTTGGATGGGCGGAAGTCGATGCCGGTGAGGGTGAAGCCATCGTCGACGCCGGTGATGGCGACGGTGAAGGTTGGCACGAGGGGGTTATCGCTGTCGAGGCCGACCAGCGACTGGCCGGCGGGCGTGGTGCCGATGGCGACGAGGTCCTCGGCCGTCGCGGTAGCGGCGACGCCCAGGGCGGCGCCGGCGGCGAGGGCGATTCGGAGTGCGTTGGTGCTTCGAGTGATGGTCATGGCTATGTCTCCTTCTCTGTGGGTTCGGGCGGCCTGCGGGCCATCCGTTCGAGACACAGTTTCGCGCACAGATCGCGTTTCGATGCATGAATTCGCACTCATAGTGCGCGAGCCATGGCTGCGAGCGAGATGGCCGGGGTTCTTATGTAAGATTCATGTGATGGTCACGGGGCGTTCATTGCGGGCCGCGACGATTCTCCCGTACGAACCCACAGGAGAACCGCCATGCCAGGCAGGAAAGACCCGGGACCGAGCGTCAAAGACAAGGACAAGTACGAGGCCCTCCGCCGCGAGGGTGCGAGCAAGGAGAAGGCGGCGCGCATCGCCAACACGCCAAACGCCAGCGCGAAGGGCGGCCACGCCGAGAAGTACGAGGGCCGCACCAGGGACGAGCTCTACGAGCAGGCCGGGAAGGTCGGCATCGAGGGCCGCAGCGACATGACCAGGGACGAGCTGATCGACGCGCTGCGGAACCACTAGCGCGGTGGCGGGCTACCCGAGCGCGGCGCGACCGCGGGGCAGGTCGAAGCGGTCCCGCGTCGTGCAGTAGGTCGGCCCGCCCATGCGGCCGATGGCCGCCAGCGCGCCGGCGTCGGTGTGGTGGCGCTCGTTGAGGATGCCCTCGCTCGCGTGCACGCGGACGACCTCGCCCAGCACGAGGTTGCCCGATGACGGCACGCCGGGGTTGGTCTCGACGACCTGGCGGGTCACGCACTCGAAGGCGGCCGGGCACTCGGCCACGCGCGGGGGCTTCACCACGCTGCTGGCGAGGGGGGTCAATCCGCTGAGCTCGAACTCGCTGTGGCCGTAGGGCAGCTCCTCGGCGGTCGCGGCCATCTGGCGGGCGATGGCCTCGGTCACCACATTCACGACGAACTCGCCAGTGCCGCCCGACCCGGCCGTGCGGACGTTGCGCAGGGTGTCCTTGTCCTGCCCCTGCCCATCGGTCGCGGGGCAGAAGGCGAGCATCATGGGCTCGCTGCCCACGCCGGTGAAGAAGCTGAAGGGCGCGAGGTTCGGCTTGCCCTCGGGCGAGATCGTCGAGACGAAGGCGATGGGCCGGGGCACGATCAGCCCGATGAGCAGCTTGTAGCGATCGGCAACACGCAGGTGGGCGGGGGTGAGTTCCATGCCGTGAGGCTATGGGCCGTCGATCAGTCAGCGACGCCGGCGGCGGGGCTGGTCCTCGCCGCCGCCCTGGCTTTCCTCGCGCTTGGCCTCGCGGAACTCGGACGAGTTGGGCGTGGTGGTCACGTTGATCGAGATCATCTGATCGGCCCGGCCGGGCTCGGCCGGCGTGGCGAAGATGCCCCAGAAGCCGGGCGAGCCGTAGGCCTTGACCGTCAGCGGCGGGTGCACGTGGAACGAGAAGGGGGCCCAGTACTTGCTGTCCTCGATGGTGCCGAAGCCGTCCCAGGGCTTGCGGAGCGTCTCCATGTCGCCGATGTCGGGCGCGCGGCTGGACGAGCGCATCATGCCGTTGAAGTCGACGGGGATCCACGTCGTGCGGCCGCCCTCGACCAGCGCGAACTCGACCCAGCAGAGGGGGTCGTCGTCCTTGGCGCGGCGGCCGGTGAGCTCGTCCTCGTTCTCGCCCTTGGCATCGCCCAGGAAGCCCATGACCATGCGGGCGGGCAACCCGGCGCGGCGCATGGTGTAGACCAGCAGCGCACAGACCTCGTACTGGTTGCCGCGGCGGCGCACGAAGGTGGTCGGCACGCCGGCGACGTCGACGCCCTCGATCTCGCCCGTGCGCGCGGTGTTGAGGCCGGTGCCATCACGCGAGCGGATGTGGCCCCACACGGCCCCGGTCAGGTACTTGGCAACCAGATACGGCGGCACGTCGCGCGGGTTGCGGCCCAGGCGGCCGATGAGGTTGTCGATCGACTTGGATACACGATCCATGCCCTCGTAGACCTCGCCGTCCAGGCCGAGTTCGATGCCCACCTGGGGATCGAGCGCCGAGAGCGCGTCGTCGGGCCAGTCGCCCGAGGGCCACTCGACACGCAGGGCTCGGTCGTCGTCGACCGTGACGTCGTACGAGGTGACCGACTGCTCGGAGACGACCTCGATGTCGCGGGCCTCGCCCTTGGCGATCGCGAAGCCCAGGTAGCGCGAGCCGGCGTGGCGGTTCTGGAACCACTTGTGCGGATCGGTCGTGGCGGGCTGGGCGTCTCGATCGTTGACGCGGACTTCCAGCTTCCGACCGATATCGTTGGCTCGGCTCAGGCTGGTGCGGTCGAGCATCGGCACGATCACGGTCGCCTGCTCGAACTCCCAGTTGTCGCTCGAGGCGCCGCGCTGCTGCTCCACGCTTCCGAAATCCTGCCATGCGCGGATGTTCGCGCGGAAGCGGATCGTCCAGTCCTTGCTCTCGCCCTGGCGGAGCACGCTCTGGGCTAGGGCGCTGCTGGCCAGTACGAGGCCGACCGCCGCGACGGCGAAGTATCGAGTGGCTTGAGGCATTGGATGGCCCCCTTGGAGTTTGGTGTGGATGGCGCGCGGCCGACACGCGGCGGCGCGGGGTGTTCGTGCAACTGTACGGGCGGGCCGATGCCGGGTTGCGTGGCGACCAAGGGCGGGTGCCCCCGTACGATTGCCCGCCGAACCCAACCAGAGACCGATTCCAGCGATTCCGACCACCAATCAGGAGCCCCTATGTCGCCCTCGAGCACGATGACCGCCTCCAAGACCCGCACCGAGAAGGACTCCATGGGCACGATGGAGGTGCCCGCCGACGTGCTCTATGGCGCCAGCACGCAGCGGGCCGTGCTCAACTTCCCCATTAGTGGAAGGCCCGTGCCGATGGCGATCGTGCGGGCGTATGGCACGCTGAAGGCCGCCTGTGCGCGCGCCAACGCGGAACTCGGGCTGGTCGACAAGGACCGCGCCGCCGCCATCGAGCGCGCGTGCGAGGCGATCACGAACGGGCTCAAGGACCACGGCGGGCTCGAGCGCCATTTCCCGGTCGACATCTTCCAGACTGGCAGCGGCACCAGCACCAACATGAACGCCAACGAGGTGATCGCCAACCTGGTGTGCCTGGAGCGCGGCGCGCCGATCGGCAGCTCGAAGGACCAGGCCTACCTCGACGCCGGCGGCGTGCACCCCAACGACCACGCCAACTACGGGCAGTCGTCCAACGACACCTTCCCCACCGCCATGCACATCGCCGCGGCGACTGCCATCAAGAACGACCTGCTCCCCGCGCTCGACCGCCTGGCGACGGCCCTCGAGAAGAAGGCCAAGGAATGGGACGACGTCGTCAAGATCGGCCGCACGCACCTGCAGGACGCCACGCCGATCCGCCTCGGCCAGGAGTTCAGCGGCTACGCGCGGCAGATCCGCCAGGGCCAGACGCGCCTCGAGCGCGCTCTGGAGACGCTCGCAGAACTCCCACTGGGTGGCACGGCCGTGGGCACGGGCATCAACACGCACACGCGCTTCGGATCGCTGGTTGCCAAGGGACTCGGCAAGGCCACCGGCTGCGGCTTCCGGGAGGCAGACAACCACTTCGAGGCCCAGCACGCCAAGGACGCGTTTGTCGAGACCAGCGGCCACCTGCGCACCATCGCGGTCAGCCTGAGCAAGATCGCCAACGACGTGCGCTGGCTGGGAAGCGGGCCGCGCTGCGGCATCGGCGAGCTCAAGCTCCCGGCCGTGCAGCCGGGCTCGAGCATCATGCCGGGCAAGGTGAACCCGGTCATCTGCGAGGCGGTCATGATGGTGTGCTGCCAGGTGGTGGGCAACGATGCGGCCGTGGCGATGGGCGGGCTTGGCGGCATCGGCAGCTTGCTCGACCTCAACGTTGCGATGCCCGTGATGGCCGCCAACGTGCTCGACTCGATCGAATTGCTGGCCAACGGCAGCGACGTGTTCCGCGAGAAGCTGGTCGATGGGCTCGAACCCGACGAGGACCGCTGCGCCGCGCTCATCGAGGGCAGCCTGGCCATGTGCACCAGCCTCGCGCCCGTCATCGGCTACGACAACGCCGCCGCCATCGCCAAGGAGGCCTTCGCCAGCGGCAAGACCGTTCGGCAGATCGCAACCGAAAAGAAGGTTCTTCCCGAAGGCGAGCTCGACAAGCTGCTCGACGCGCGGAGCATGACCGAGCCGGAGGGCTGATCGATCCCCGAGAGTCGCCCGTCCACCCTCGCCCGGTTGGAGTACCTGTGCCTGCCGTCGGCGGTGTACGCGGGCGGCATGGCCGGCGCGGCGCTCGAACTCTCAGGGGTCGGCTTCGACGCAGCGGCCTGGTCTCTCTCGATCTTGCTCGTCGCAACCATCGCATGGATGGCCCACCTGCTCGATCGCGCCAAGCCCCTCGCGGCCTGGCACGACCCGGCCGACCGCATGGCCAACCCGCAGCGTGACGATTTCGTCCTTCGGAATCGGCGGGCCATGAACCTGCTGGCCGCCGCACTCTGGATCGCGTCATGCGGGCTAGCGGTGCTGCTCGATCCCGGGCTTGCCATGTTAGCGCCGGTCGGGGCGGTCTCGGTCATCATCTACGGCGCGCGCAGGAGCGAGAGCCGGCGCACGCGGCCGAAGGACGTGCTCATCATCAAGAATGCGCTCACCGGCCTGGCGTACGCCTCGCTGATCGGCTGCGTGCTGTTCGCCTCGGCACCGGGGTCGATCGAGCAGCGCCTGCCCTGGATTGCATTGGGCTTGGTAGCGCTGCTGGTGACCGGCGACGCGATGCTCAGCGACATCGACGACACGCCCGCCGACGCGATGTTCGGCACGCGGACCGTCTCGGTGCTGGCCGGGCGGCGGTGGGCGACGGCCGTCGCCATCGGGATCTATGCGCTCGCTGTGCTGTATTGGGTTGGGTTCGGGGCCCACACCGCCGTGGCATGGACGCTGGTGCTCGGTCTGTGCGTCACGGGCACGGTGATCGCGACCCTGCCCAGAGTGCGCAGCCTGATCGACGCGCGCGGTGGCGTGATGGCGGCGATCATCTTGCTTGCGTTATAGGGCTTTCTTTGGTGGTCTCGTTCTGAGTTGTCGCTGCGCATCATTCTCTAACTCGTTGTTCATCAAACAATTACGTGATTGCGAGGATGACATGCGTACATGAAAATAATTCCATTGACAGCGGGATTGGCGTTTGGTAACATGACCACTAACTTGTCCCATCCGGGGAAACCGCGATGGGGTACAGTGGGCTTGGAGAGCATGCCCAGCGTGACGCCGGGCGGACGAACATCCTGATGGGCGACGCCCGTTGGATTGGGCGCGATACTGGGAAGAGGTGAGCCATGTTTAGAGCCGGAATCCTCGCGATACTCCTCGCCGCGGCGTTTCCCCCGATCGCCGGCGCCCAAACCGGCACGCGCGTCGCCTCGACGGAGCGTGTGATCACCATTCGTGAATACGAAGAGGCCATTAAAGAGGTCCAGGAGGAGCGCAAGGAGCCCCTGCTCGCGGCCATCTTCATCAAGAACCGGGCATCTTCGGTCGACGACCAGAAGGCACGCGTGCTCGAGGACATGTTCATCGGCGAGGTCACCGGCGTGGGCATGCGGGTGGTCAGCCCCGAAGACACGGTCACGGCGCTGCGACGGTTCTACCGCACCGACGAGGAGCGCGAACGCCGCACGGTCGACGATCGATCAAAGGTCGAAGACGAGAACCGGCTGATGAGCCAGGCCGTCGACCGGATGCTCGAGGACAGCACCTCGGCCTTGCGGCTTGCGCAGATGATGGGCGTGGATTACGTGCTCGTCGCCTCGATCACGAGCTATGGGCGCGAGACCAACCGCATCAACCGCCCCGACATGGGGATCGATCGGACCATCACCACGCACAAGCTTCGGACCACCTACAAGGTGCTCGACATCGCCAAGGGTGGGAGCGAAGCTGCCGGCAACATCCTGTCCGAACGGCGGGCCTCCAACGACAACACCCAGGATGGTGGGTTGGTGGTCGAGACGATGCTGGACGACCTGCTCGCCAACGCCAGCCAACAGATGGCCGGCCATCTAGGTAGCAAGATCGCCGAGGGCCGCGTGCGTACGCCCGACGAGGTGGGCGCGAAGCTCCCCTTCACGGTGATGTGCGGCATGCAGGACATGAGCGTGCCCGAGGTCATCAAAGACGAACAGGGCCGGTACATGATCACGGGCAACACGTACAAGCTCGAGGCGCTCGCGGTCACGGTCGAACTCGATGGGGTGGTGGTTGGCAGCGCCCCGGGTACGCTGGAGGCCTACCCCGGGCTGCACCGGCTGCGGCTGACGCGCGAAGGCTTCGCCCCCTGGGAACGCATGGTGAACATCGCCGAGCGGTCCGACGGGGAGCCGATGGTGCTCCAGGTGGCGATGCAACTCGACGAGACCGGCCGCCGCCGCTGGATCGAAGACATGGAGCGGCTGAATCGCATGAAGCGTGACCAGGCGCTCACCGACGCCCAGGTCGATCTCATCAAGGGGATCGCCGAGATGTTCCGCAAGACGGAAATCCGCATCGATCCCGAGCAGATCGATGTCAATCCGGACCGCCGGCAGCAGATCATCTGGCCCTTCTGACCATGGCGTTTGGTACCACATCAAACCTGGCGTCCCTCATCGCAAGGTCGCCATTGTCGGCAGCACGCAATCGGGAAAGGGAGCACTATGGCCAAGCTTTGGACAACATGGCTCGCGTGTCTTGGAATCCTGTTCACGGCCGCCACGGCCGCCGTGGCCCAAACCAATGAACGCCCCAAGCTGGGCATCCTCGAGGTGCAGGCCACGCCGGCACTCGAACAGAAGCTTGCCCAGCAGCGTGGGCAGGGCGAGCTGTCGCTGCGGCGCATCACGCAGTCGCTCGATGGCCAACTCATGGACCGCCTGTTCCAGATCCGGCGATACGATCTGGTTGCACGGGCCGACATGGAGGTGTTGCTGAAGGACGTTGACCTCCAGCAGGCTTTCACCGCCAACCCCGTCGAAGCGTTCCGCATGGCGGGGTGCGACTACGGGCTCATCGTCACGCTCGACGATTTTAACGATGAGTCGCACGAGCAACGCGGCGAAGGCGGCCAGGTCATCCAGATTCGTCGTACGGTGCGCATGTCGGCCGTCGCGAAGATCTACGACATCGAGAAGGGCGTGCTGGTAGGCACGACGAACGTGCAGATCGGTCCCAAGATCAGCGCGCAACGCGTGCAGCCTGGGGTGAGCGGCGGAAGCGGTGACCAGTTCGGCGGGCTACTGACCGATATCGCCCGCGAGTTCGCCTCCAAGACTGCGATGGCTCTGCTCGACACCACGATGCCCGCGAAGGTTGTCGCGGTGAGTGGAGAGGAAGTCGCCGTCAATCGCGGCGCTGGCACCGGCATCGAGGTCGGCCAGGAATGGGTGATCTATGGCGGATCGGGCGAGCCGATCACCGACCCGGACACGGGCGAGGTGCTGGGCGTCGAAGAGGTCGAGATCGGACGGATCGTCATCGAGCGCGTCAACGAGAAGATGAGCTGGGGTCGCGCCAAGGAAGACCTGGGCATCGCCCGCTCGTGCATCGCCCGGCGCAAGCCCGAAACCCCGTAACGCACGCCCGAGTTGCGAAGCTCACGACGCCTGATTCTCGGGGCAAGGAAGGCTCCGGGGGTATGATCCGGCCGGTGTCGCCCGACCGGGTCGCCTGGGGGTAATGAAGAATGTTTATGCCGGACCGCAGAACCGAATCGTGCGCACGTTTCGTCTCGGCGTTCTCGATATTGATGCTTGCCAGCATATTGGTCACTGGATGCGCGAGCCGGCTCGTCCCAATCCAGCAGGCATACCGCAGCGGAGACCTGGACACCGCGGCCGAGAAGATCGAGGGCTACGCAAAATCGCACGCGAAGGGCACGCCGCAAACGGTCCTGGCTTGGATCGAGGCGGGTTCGATGCTCCGCACGGTGGGACGCTACGAGGACAGCGACGAGGCGTTCGCACAGGCCGAAGCGCGCATCGCCGCGTTGGATGAGAAGCCGCCGAGCACGGCCGCCCAGGAGTTCTCGGCGGCGCTGCGGACGCCGGACCGCCTCACCTATCGCGGGTTCTTCTACGATCGCCAGTTCGTCGCGTTGTACCGGGCATTGAACTCGATGGCGCTTGGCGACCTGGAGGCGCCGCGTCAGCACTTCATCCTTGCCGATCGGTGGCAGACCCGGGCGATCGAGCACAACCAGGAGCGGATCGCCCGTGCAAACGAGGAAAAAGCCGCCGCCCGTGAGAAGGCGCCGACGCTCGACAAGACGATGGAGGACGAGCGTTTCCTCCGGGTCAGCCAGGAGCGGTACGGCAACCTCTCGGCCTACGAATCGTACGGCGAGTTCGCCAATCCCTATGTCGACATGGTGCGCGCGGTGTACAGCATGGGCGTGGCGTCCTCGGCTTCGGACTATGACATCGCTCGCAACCTGATGCGTCGCGTCGCGGGCATGGTGCCCCAGAATCCGACGATCATGGCCGACCTCGACCTGGCCGATCGCCTGGCGCAGAGCCAGGCCGAGTTGCCGGATTTGACCTATGTGTTCTTCGAGACCGGGGTCGCCCCGTGCCGGGCCCAGACGCAGATCCCCGTGCCGGTGTTCCTGGTCACCAACGAGGTGCAGATCGTCCCCATCGCGGTGCCGTACCTCGAATTCAGCGACAACTACGTGCGGACGCTTTCGATCAGCGGCCCTCGAACCTCGGCCGAGACCGCGCTGCTGGCGGACGTCGACCGCATTGTCGCGGCGGAATTCAAGGCGCAGTTGCCGACCATGATCACGCGCATGATCGCGGCGGCGGCGGTCAAGGCCGGCGTGCAGTACGGCGCGAACCAAGCCGCAAAGCAGACCGGCGACGAGATCGTCCAACTCGCCACCATGATCGTCGGTGCGATCTGGGCAACAACGACCAACGAGGCCGACGTCCGCACGTGGGCGACCCTTCCCAAGCAGGTGCAGTATGCCCGGCTGGGCACCCCGGATTCGGGCGAGGTCACGCTGCGCATCGGGCCGCAAGCGTATAACGTGTCGGTCGATCCCGAGGGCATCAACCTGATCATCGTTCGCTCGGTGACACCGACGGCTCCACCTATGATCACCAGTTGCCGGCTCGCACCCCAGTCCGCGATGATGGCCTCGGCCGGTGCCGAAGAGTCTTGAGCGACCAGAGTTCCGGCGTGGCCACGGCCCTGCACGAACGCACACCCTTGGCTCCATAAGAAGAAGTTCCATAAGAAGAAGTGAGGAAGTGACATGACCCAATCGTTCCGAACCGTTCGCCCCTGGCTGGCCTTGGCGCGCACGAGCGCTTTGGTTGCCGCCGTGGCTGGGCTCGGCCTCGTCGCCAGTGGCTGCGCCCGCGAGCCGCGGGTGAACACGGCCGAGTCGGCAAACCCCACGGGCAAGGCCGAGGTGATCGAGGACGCCCGGCTCATCTGGGACAAGGGCCTGTCGAAGCGCGTCCAGTTGGTCGGGCTTGTCGAGGGCGCCAGCCCGTCGGGCCTGAAGAAGGTCGAGGCCGAGTTGTTCAACGCGACGGGCATCCGGCAAGCGGTCCGGTACCGCTTCGAGTGGTTCGACGCGAGTGGGTTCGCGGTCGCCCAGTCCATGTCGGGCTGGCGTGACCTTGCCATCCTTTCGGGCGAGCGTGCGCGCATCTACAACATCAACGCCGACACCGTCGCGTGCGCGGTGGCCTCGGCCCTCGAGGCCGAGCACCTCTTTTTGATGACCGGCGTGCCCGGCGTCTTGCGCGACAAGGACGA
>JAUHYE010000111.1 GCA_030426395.1 Phycisphaerae bacterium | reverse complement strand
GGTGAGGGCCATCTACCATCTCGACGAGCACTGGAACGGCAAGGGCTACCCCGATGGACTTCGGAAGGCTGAGATTCCGCTGCTCTCACGAATCATGTGCATCGCCCAAACGGCCGAGGTGTTTGTGGCACGCTTCGGTCTTGCCACCGCAATGGACGTGGTGCGCACACGCCGCAGGTCCTGGTTCGATCCCGACCTGATCCGGGCGTTCGTTTCGATCGGCTGGGACGCGAACTTCTGGCTGAAGGTCATGTCTGACAAGGCCCGCGATCACGTCGTGGCGCTCGAGCCCGAAGAGTCGGTCACAACGGTAAGCGAAACGGCGATCGACCGTATGTGCCGCGCGTTCTCGATGGTCGTCGACGCCAAGAGCCCCTGGACGGCGTGCCACTCGCAGGGCGTGTCGGACGTGGCCGTGGGCATCGGCATGACGATGGGGCTCGACTCGGCCACGCTCACGAACCTGCGCCGGGCGGGCCTGCTGCACGACCTCGGCAAACTCGGCGTGAGCAACACCATCCTCGATAAGCCAGGCGGGCTGACCGATCAGGAATGTGCGGCACTCAAGCAACATGCCGCGTGCACGCGGTCCATTCTGATTAGCTCTCCATGCCTATCCCAGTTCGCCGACCTTGCTGCCCACCACCATGAGAAACTCGATGGCTCTGGGTATCACGGATTCGATGCGACACAGTTGACCCAGGCCGATCGCATCCTGTGCGTGGCCGACATCTACGAAGCACTCGCGGCACGGCGACCCTACCGCAGCGATCTTGACGAGGGTGAGGTCTTCGAAGTCATCGACAGGATGGCGGGCTTGGAGATCTGCTCCGAAGTGGCGGAAGCGCTCAAGGTGTTCGCCGGACGCAGCGGGTACAAGCCATACCAGTTGGCGGCGTAGCTACTCGGAACGTTTGCCAGCAATCACTTTCGACAGCGGCCACACACCCCACAGCACCGTGAACAACACGAGCACGATGCCCCCGATCACAAAGAGCCGCCAGGGCCAGGGCGGCAGCACGTTGAGGATGGTCTCGCCCTCGAGTTCCTTGCCGAGATAGCCGTAGTTCAGGCCGGTGGCGAGATTGAATAGCACGATGGGGACCATCCAGCAGAACGACGCGATGATGGCGGCCTTGAAATCTCGTAAATTCGGGCGATACCCACGGACGATGATGTCGTAGATCGCGCCGCCGATGATCTGCGTGTGGCTGATCCAGAACAGCCAGAACCTCGCATCATCGGGCCCCTGCGTCACGGTGGGCGTGAAGAACGCCTGCGTGCTCAGGCCGATGCCCCAGAAGTACAGTACTGTGCGCAGCCATCGCGCCTTGCGTGTATGCGGCATGAGCAGCGCGAATGGGCCGATCCAGCCGACGACGTCGCAGAGGTGTAACGGGAAGCTCTTGGCGACATCGAAGCTGGCCGGGAGAAGCCAGTAGATCGTCGTGATCGCCTGCTGCACGAGCCACGCGATAGCCCATGTGCGTGCGATCCGCTTCTCGCGATCTTCTGACGCCTGCCACCCGGCGAGCACGAACACACCCATCGCCGCGATGCCGATGCCCGCCGCGACGAGGTGCGTCGCGGTGAATGGCGCGAAACCGACGGGCTCGGCCGCGGGTGTCACGCGCCCGCCCCCCCACCAACGGCCTGCTCGTGGCGGAGCTGGCCGCAGGCGGCAGCAATATCGCGGCCACGGCTCGCGCGCACGTGGGTGGTGATGTTCGCGTCAGTCAAGATGTCTTGGAACGCGCGCACGTCGTCATTCCGCGGCCGCTCGAAGGGCAAGTCCTGCACCTCGTTGTAGCGGATGAGATTGATATTGGCCCGCATCGCGCGGGCCAGGTCGGCCAGCAGCCGCGCGTGCTCGGGGCGGTCGTTCACGCCGCGGAGCAGGATGTACTCGAGCGTGATCTCGCGGCCGGTCTTGTCGAACCAGGTCCTGCAGGCGGTGAGAAGCTGGTCGATCGTCGCGTGCTCTGCCCAGGGGATGAGCTGGCGGCGTAGCTCGTCGGTTGGCGCGTGCAGGCTGAGCGCAAGCGTGACGGGCAAGTCCAACTCTCGCGCCAGGCGCTCGATCGCTTGTGGCAATCCCACCGTCGAGATCGTGATCCGCCGGGCGCCGATGCCCATGCCCCACGGAGCCGCGATGGTGCGCACGGCGTGGATGACGTTCTTGAAGTTCGCCAGCGGCTCGCCCATGCCCATGAAGACGATGTTGCTGATGCGGCCCACGTCCTGGAGCCGGCTCAGCCGCCACACCTGCTCGACGATGCGGCCAGCGGACAGATTGCCATCGAGCCCGCCCAGCCCGCTCGCGCAGAACTTGCACCCCACCGGGCAGCCGACCTGGCTCGAAATACAAGCGGTACGACGCTCACGCGTGTCGGAGCGTGGCTTGAGCTCACCCCTGGGCGGCCAGGGGATCATCACGCACTCGGTCTGTCGCGCCGTGTTGCTGTATGGCATCGCCTGGCCGAGGATCGGCAGCCGGTTCGCCGTATCGACCGTCGCGTGCTCGGACGACGTCGTGGAGAGGTCGTCGGGCCACTCGATGAGCAGCTTCTGCGTGCCGTCGGTCGCGAGTTGGTGCGCCACCGTCGGCCCGCTCAGGAACGCCATCTCCCGCGTGACCACCTCGCGGTCACGCTTGCTCAGGTCTGTCATCTGGGTCGGATCGACCACGCCGCGCTCGTACACCCACTTGAGCAACTGTTTGGCCCGGAACGCCGGCATCGACCGGGCCGCGCACCACTCGGCGAGGGTTTCGGGGGTGAAGTGGAAGATGTGGTGTTCGGGGTGGTGCAACGATCAGGCCTTGCCGAGAAGGGCCGCAAGCTCTTCGGTCGGCTCCTCGAACGAGCAACTCCCATAACTCAACGCGAACCGACTCCGCTGCTCGACGGCGGTGGCGACGGGCACGGTGTGGTCCTTCCAACCGATCTTCTCGTCGGTGAGCACGAAGCTGGACCCGTCGGCGTCGGCCATCAGCTCGAGCGCGGTGGCCTCGTCGATCGCGCGGGCGCCGATGAGGATGGCGGCGACGAACACGTTCACGAAGCCCTGCATCGGGCCCATCGGCGGGTTGTCCTCGTAGGTCAAGCGGTACTGGCCGGGCAGGGCGTGGTGCAGGCCGGCCGTGCACTTGAAGGGCACGCCCGCCGTCCGGCAGGCGGCGATGAACTTCGCGATCGGCTCGGCGGGCAGCATCGCCTCTTTGGTCACGCCGCCGCAGCGGATCTTGGCCGCAGCGCCCGTGCCCGCGAGGGCGGCGATGTAGCCGCGGGTGTCGCCACCACCAACACCGGGAACCTCCATCGCGATGGCGAGCTGCTCGGGCACGGTGTCGAGCAGCCCGTCGACGTCGGCGACTTCCTTGAGCGGCGTTTCGATGGCGTCGACCACGGCCAAGCCCTGGCTGGCGTCCTCGTGGCGATGGTTGAACGCGCGGATCTGCTCCAGGGAATCATCCAGCGGCGTCTGGTCGGTGTGAGGCACGATGGCGCTGATGCGCCAGGGCTCGCCGTCGCCGGCCATCTCGGGGTAGCCACTTGTGGCGAACGTGCCGGGCATGAGCATCTGGCCCGCCTTGGTCAGTTCGTCCAGCCGCGCCGCGGGGCACACGAACCGGCCCAGCATGGGGGCCTGATGTCCTCGAAGGTACCGGGCGAAGTTCTCGATGGCCGGGCCCATGTCGAGCTTGGCAGGCGGAAAGAGCCCGGCGTAGTCGATCAGGCCGGCGGTCAGGGCCTTGGCAGCTTCGGGCAGGGGCGTGCTGGTGGTCGGTTGGGCCATGGATAAGGGTAGGGGAGGGCCCGTGGCGCGTACGATGGTGCGGCCCGGGTACGGGCGAATGCCCCTGTAGCTCAGCTGGATAGAGCAGCGGACTTCTAATCCGCAGGTCCCTGGTTCGAATCCAGGCGGGGGTGCTTCTGGGCCCGCGTGCCCGGGCGGCGGTGCGGGGGTTGGGTGGGGGTCGGGCCCCCGGCGTGCGGGCCGGATTCATATGAGAACGGGCCGTGGCGACCCCGAAACGGGCTATCTCGATTCCGAAACGGGCCAACTCGATCCCAAAACTCGCCATCTCGAACCCGAAACGGGCCAACTCGAAACCGAAACGCTCCATTTCGATTTCGAAACGGGCCGTTTCGGTTTCAGGATCGGCCGTTTCGACGCCAGAACGGGCCATACGCACCGCGAGCGGGGCCGGGGCCACGCGCGGCCACGGCCCGGTCGCCCCTAACCTGTGCCCATGCCCGACCCGACCACCCCCACCCCATCCCCACAACGCCCCCACCACACCCTGGTCCTGATCCGCCACGGCCAGAGCACCTGGAACGCCGAGAACCGCTTCACGGGGTGGACCGACGTGGACCTGAGCGAGCAGGGGCGTCAGGAAGCCCAGAAAGCCGCCGAATTGATCCGGGCCGAGGGGCTGGACTTCGATTACTGCTACACCAGCGTGCTCAAGCGGGCCATCCGCACGCTGTGGATCGTGCTGGACGGGCTGGACCGCATGTGGCTGCCCGTCGAGCGGTCGTGGCGGCTCAACGAGCGGCACTACGGGGCCCTCCAGGGGCTCAACAAGGCCGAGACGGCCGCGAAGCACGGCGAGGACCAGGTCAAGATCTGGCGACGCAGCTACGACGTGCGGCCGCCCCTGCTCGAGGCCGGCGACGACCGGCTGCCGGGCAGCGACCCCCGGTACGCCGGGCTCAACGAGGCCGACCTGCCCGCGGGCGAGTGCCTCAAGGACACCGTCGAGCGGGTGCTGCCGTGCTGGGAGGGGCAGATCGCCCCCAGGATCCGTGAGGGCCGGCGGGTGCTCGTCGCCGCCCACGGCAACAGCATCCGGGCCCTGGTCAAGCACCTCGACCAAGTGTCCGACAGCGACATCATGGGGGTGGAGATCCCAACGGGCGTGCCCTTGGTCTACACGCTGGACAATGACCTCAAGCCCATTGACAGCAGGTACTTAGGTGACCAGGACGCCGTCGAGGCCGCCCAGCGGGCGGTGGCGGCCCAGGGCCGGGCCCACTGAGCCGGCACCAAAAACAAAGTCCCCGATATCGGGAATAACCCAACTGCGCGGCTGGATGCATCCTCTATACTGGTGTGTGGCTCGACCCCGCCGCGACTCGTGTGCGCGGCACGGCGGTCGAGCCGGCAAGCCCGGCGGCAGTCAGAGAACTGGCCCGGCTCGAACCGAGATGGCAGGAGCAACAACCATGACCAAGAGCGATCGTCTCCGCACACTGACGAGCCTTTCGGGCGCAGCCGCTGTCGCGGTCGCCGTGGGCCTCGCCGCGCCGGGCCTGGCCCTGGCCCAGAATCAGCCCACGGGACAGATGGTCGGCGACCACCGCCCGGCCGAGGACATCATCAAGGACTACGAGGCCGTCCAGGTCCCCGCCTATGACGCGAGCCGCCGCGCCGAAGAGGGCTACCGGGCCGAGTACATGGCCGCCCGCAACGAGGCCATGCTCGAGCAGGCCGAGCTGATCGGCGAGTTGCACACGAGCCATCCCAACCATGATCGTTTGACCGAGCTCATGCCCGTGCGCTGGAACGCGCTGATGGGCGCCGGCGAGACCGACAAGGTCCTGGCCGAGACCGAGTCGCTGGCCAAGACCACCGACAACAAGGAATTGAAGGTCGAGGCCCTGTTCGCCAACGCCAACGCCGTGGCCCGCAGCTCGAACTACAACCCCGAGCTGGTCGGCGCGGCCGCCAAGAACTTCCACGCCGCCGCCCCCGACGATGAGCGCAACGCGACGCTGCTCATGATGACCACCTACTACCAGACCGACGCCAAGCTGCTGGAAGAAACCTACCGCACCATCGCCACCGACTACGGCGACACCCGCGAGGGCGGCCAGGCCAAGGCCAAGGTCTACCACTACGACCAGGTCGGCAAGCCCTTCGAGCTGAGCTTCGAGGAAGCCACCAGCGGCGAGCCCATCGACATGAGCAAGCTGCGCGGCAAGGTCGTCGTCATCGACTTCTGGGCCACCTGGTGCGGCCCGTGCATCGCCGAGATGCCCCACATGAAGAAGCTCTACGCCGCCTACAAGGACAAGGGCGTGGAGTTCATCGGCATCAGCCTCGACGCCCCGCGCAACGAGGAAGACCCAAGCAAGGACGGCCTCGTGAAGCTGCGTGACTGGGTGGCCGCCAACGACGTGACCTGGCCGCAGTACTACCAGGGCAACGGCTGGCAGAGCGAGTTCTCCAGCAACTGGAAGATCCGCTCGATCCCGGCGATCTTCGTGGTCGACCAGCAGGGCCGCCTGCACTCGCCCAACGCCCGCGGCAAGCTCGACGAGATGATCCCCGAGATGCTCGGCATCGACCCGATCCAGATCGAGGAAGAGGAGACGCAGGAAGGCTGATCGGCCTGTCTGAACCTGTCGCTTGCAGCACTCCGATTTGATTGATTTTTGGCCCGCCCTTGCGGGCTTTTTCATTGGTTTCATGGCTCGCGCATACATTCAGGCATGAGCCACCCCCACTCCGCCATCAGCGTTGAGAACAAGCCCGAGCCGGCGTTCTCGCCCCCGTCCACCGCCCAGCGGGCCGAGCCCGAGGGCGAGATGGTCGACGTGATGGGCGGGGCCGGGCGGTGGACGATCCCCCTGCACGAGCACGGGTTCGTCGCGCTGGTCGACGCCATGCCACGGCTGGTGCCCGAGGGGCAGACCGCCGACCAGGCCGTCGTGCAGGCGGCCCGGGTGAGCTACGGGGCTGGCACCAAGAAGGTCAACGAGGACCGCGGGCTCATCCGCTATCTGCTGCGGCACGAGCACACCACGCCCTTCGAGATGGTCGAGTTCAAGTTCCATGTGTCGATGCCCATCTTCGTCGCCCGGCAGTGGATCCGCCATCGCACGGCCAACGTGAACGAGTACTCGGGCCGGTACTCGGTGATGCCCGACCGGTTTTATCGCGTCGAGTTCGACAAGGTGCGCAAGCAGAGCACGAGCAACCGGCAGGGCGGCGAGGACGTGCTGAACACCAGCGACGCCGAGGAGTTGAAGACGGCGCAGGAGTTCATTGAGTACCTGGACCACGTCGAGGGGTTGTACAAGAAGTATGAGAAGCTCATCGAGAGTGGCGTGAGCCGAGAGTTGGCGCGCGTCGGCCTGCCCACCAGCCAGTTCACGCAATGGTACTGGAAGTGCGACCTGCACAACATCCTGCGCTTCCTGAAGCTGCGACTCGACCCGCACGCCCAGCAGGAGATCCGCGATTACGCGCAAGCCATGCACGACCTGATCGCGCCCATCGTGCCCGTCACGATGGAGGCCTGGCGCGATTATCACCTGAGCAGCATGCGTTTGACTCGGCTGGAGATCGAGGCCATCGGCGATATCGCGCGCGGCGGAAAGGGCGAGTTGGCCAGCGACAACAAGCGCGAGGCCGCCGAGTGGCAGGCCAAGCGTGAGCAACTGGGCCTGGATGCCAAGCCGTAACACGCCATGGCGCTGCGCCTGCTCCAGATCGTCCTGCCCAAACGCCACGACGTCGAAGTGCTGGACATCATCGGCCGGCGCGAGACGAGCACGCTGTGGACCGAGCCGGCCAACGACGATCGGGTGCGGGTCAGCGTCGTGCTTCCCAAGGAAGACTGCGACGATCTGGTGCGCCGGCTCGACGCGCAGTATTCGGCAGTCGAGGGCTTCCGCCTCATCCTCGAGGCCATCGAGGCAACGCGGCCCAAGATCGAAGAAAAACCCGTGCCCGAATCCGACGTATCAAATGACGAGGACGCGCCGTCCAAGAAACGCCGCGCATTTTTCGGCGGCCGAGTCGCGAGCGACGAGCTGGTTGGCCAGGTTGCCGCGGGGGCCGAGCACTCGCGGGTTTATTTTGCCATGGTCGTCCTGTCCACCGTGGTGGCGGCCGCGGGGCTGGTGCAGAACAGCGCGGCCGTGATCATCGGCGCCATGGTCATCGCCCCACTGCTCGGACCGAACCTGGCGCTGTCGCTCTCGCTGACCATCGGCGACCTGAGGCTCGCGCGGCGGTCGCTGTGGACCAACGTCCTCGGCCTGCTGATCGCCGCCGGGTTGGCCATGCTCGTGGGCATCTACGCGCAGGTCGGCGCGGTCAAGGACGATCCAAACACGACCGAAATCTTCGCGCGCACGATCCCCCGCGTGAGCGACATCGCCATCGCGCTCGCCGCCGGTGCGGCAGGCACGCTCGCATCGACAACCGGTGTGCCGGCGGCGCTCGTGGGCGTCATGGTTGCCGTGGCCTTGCTACCGCCACTGGTCAGTTTCGGGCTGTTGCTGGTGAGCAAGGACGCGACCGTGGCCCAGGCCATGGGCGCGCTCATGCTGACGGCCACCAACGTCATCTGCATTAACCTCAGCGCGATGGCGATGTTCCGCCTGCAGGGTGTCGGGCCAAACACGGTGTACGACAACCGCAAATCGACCAAAGAGAGCACCTACGCGATGATGTTCTGGGGCTTGCTGCTGGCGGCACTCGTAGCCATTATCGTCGCATGGCCCTCGATCCTCCAACGGTTACCCGGCGGCGAAGAACACAGGCAGGACACCAAAGAGGTGCAAGCCGAAGAGCAAGGGAAGGAACCCGAAGCCAGTCAGGAATCCCCGGCGGGACCCAACTGGGAAGAACCCACGAGCGAAACAGTGAGGGAGGGCGAGCAGGGGTCAGGCTGAGCCTTGCGTCTCGGCGTCCTCTGCCCGCACCCGCTCTGGCGCGAAGGCCATCGCCAGTGAGATCGCGCAGATGAAGAACAGGATGGTCGCCGCGGGAAGCGTCCAGCCCAGGGCGTCCATCGCGCCGCGGCCGAATTGCGGCGTGGGCGGGCCGCTCTTGGGCATCACGTGCAGAGCCGCATCGAACTGCCACGTGCCGAACGTGAGCTCGTCATCGCGTCGCTCGGGGATGGGCTCACCGGCGCGACGGGCCGCACTCACGCGGCGATTGAACGCCCGCTCGCTCTCGGGGAAGAGCAGCACCTGCTCGTCGAAGCCACCCTCGGGCAGCAGTTCGACAAACTGGAATCGCCAATCACCGCGCATCACTTGTCCGAAGCTGTCCTGATCGACGCCAGGGCGCTGCTGGCGGACGACGACGGCCAACCGCTCGTCGGCCGTGCCCGCTTCGATGGCGGCTTCCAGTTCGGGCAGCGACATGCCGCTACGCGGCGCGAAACGCAACACCTTCATCCACGACTCGTGTCGCTGGAGGCCCGGGATCGCCTCGTGCAGCGAACGTAATCCCGAACGCAGACGGATCGAATCATCGCCGTACTGCATCACGACCACGTCGGCGCCGTCGGCGTCGACCTCGTCGGTGAACGACACGGGGTGGCCGCTCCACGAGAACTCGCGGTCGATGATCGGCTGGTAGACGTAGATCTCCCGGCCCGATTCCTTGTTGTACTTGTCGAGCCGCTGGGCCATGAAGTAGCCCAGGAAGACCACCGCCACGAGGCTGAGGATGCAGGCGGCCAGCCAGGCGGTGCGGCCGCGGTTCCAGGAAAAGGGCTCTCGGGTGGGCTCGGTGTGGTCCATCGTCTCCGTCGATTCGGGCGCGTCAGTGGCCCTCGGCTGGTTCGGCATGCTCGGCGGCGTGTCCCTCGTCGTGCGATTCGCCGTGGTCGTCGCCGTGACCATGGTCATCATGCGGCGCTTCGGCGCTGTAGAGCCCGGTGGTCAGGCCGTGCATCTCGCGGCTGCGATCGGGCGAACGCATCGGCTCGTGGTGGCCGTGGTGCGGGTGGCTCGCGGCGGCCTTCTGGGCGTAAGCGGCCTCGCCGATCTCATTGATCTTCATCGTGCGGGCGTGTTCGACCATCGAGGTACCGATGGGGTCATCATCGCCGCGGCTCACGCCACCTGTGCCGCCAGCCTCGATCTGGGCACCCTTCCAGTCATAGAGCTCGTCTCGGTTGCCCAGGTCCATGGCGGTCAGGCCGATGAACAGGCCCACGCCCATGAGCGTGAACAGCAGCACCATCATGTTCAGGCGGTTGTCCCACTTGAGGTGCATGAAGATGGCCACCACGAAGATCGCCTTGATCGTCGCGATGCTCATGGCGATGAATACGTTGACCAGCGTCGGAATCTCGAGCTCGAACGTCTCGGCCACCCAGATCTCGGCGCGAGACGATGCAACCGTCAAGATGGTGAAAAAGACCAGCACGGCCAGCACCGCCCGCAGCAGCGTCAGGCTCACCACGTGGGGGGTATCGCCGTCGTGCCCGTGCTCGCCCGCGCCGTGGTGCTCGGGGTGGAACGCGTGCGGGTCGGCCATGTAGTCCTGGTACTCGGCCTCGGTCATGGTCGAGGGGTCCGGCCGCGGGTGTTCGTGTTGCGTGTCGTGGCTCATGTCGGGCTCCGGCGAAGATCGGGAAAGATCGGCAACGGCCGCGGGATCAGTGGATCAGGTACAGCAGGGGGAACAGGAAGATCCAGATCAGGTCGACGATGTGCCAGTACAGGCCCACGTTTTCCATCGCCAGGTAGTTCTTGGGCCCGTACCACCCCTTCTGGTTGCGGATGAACAGCCAACCGATGAGGCCCATGCCGATGACCACGTGCGAGGCGTGGATGCCCGTGG
>JAUHYE010000110.1 GCA_030426395.1 Phycisphaerae bacterium | reverse complement strand
TGCGCCAGCGATACCTGGCCCATTACCGCGTGGCCATGCAGGGATTCAGTTGGGACGATCTGGGCCCCGAGTTCCTGGCCATGCGCGACCGCATCGACGCCCATGTACAAAGCGACCCCAAGCGCATCTACAGCTACGAGCACTTCCAGCAGAACTTCTTCACCACCGTGCGGCCGCCCTTCGGCGGGCTGGCGGGCGGCAACATCATCGGGCTCGAGCAGTTCGTCGACGAGCGCGTGGACTACCTCTCGGGCAACGCCGAGCTGATGGCCCGCGGCCCGGCGATCGTGGACCTCTCCGTCAGCAACGAGGAGCCCGCCCCCGGCGAGCCGGTGACCATCACCGCCACCGTGCTGCCCGACGGCTCGGCCGTGCAGGGCGTGGACCTCTTCTACCGTCCTTCTCCGACGACCGGCTTCGAGCGGGTCACCATGGACTGGATCGGCGGGGACGACTACGAAGCGGTCCTTCCGATCATGGGCGTGGGCGGCCAGCGTGTGCTCTACTACGTCGGCGCGACGGCCGACAACGCGTTCGAGTCGCTGAGCTTCTATCCCACCGGCACCGAGTGGGGCGCGCTCGAGGTCAACTACCAGGCCGCCACCGGCCCGGGCATCCGCATCACCGAGTGGGCCTACTCGATGGACAGCGGCGAGTTCGTCGAGTTCACGAACACCAGCGACGAGGCCATCGACATGGCCGGCTGGAGCTACGACGACGGCGGCCGGGTGCCGGGCAACTTCGACCTCTCTCCCTTCGGCGTCGTCGAGCCGGGCCAGAGCGTGATCCTGACCGAGGCCCTCGCCGAAGATTTCCGTGCCGCGTGGGGGCTGGACGCCGGCGTCGTGATCATCGGCGAGCTCGGCGTCGTCGAGGGCAACAACCTCGGGCGCAACGACGAGATCAACGTCTTCAACGCCGACGGCGAGCTGATGGATCGGCTGACCTACGGCGACGAGGACTTCGACGGCTCCATCCGCACCCGCGACGCCAGCGGCCAGGCGTGCTCGAGCGCGATCGGCGCCAACGACGTCTTCGCCTGGAGCCTCTCGGAGGCCGGCGACGCGTTCGGCTCGTGGGCCGCCAGCACGGGCGAGCTCGGCACGCCGGGCGTCATGGCCACCATCGTGTGCGAGGACTGCCCGCCGGACCTCGACGGCGACGGCGCGCTGACGATCTTCGACTTCCTGGAGTTCCAGAACCTCTTCGACGCGATGGACCCGCGGGCCGACTTCGACGGCGACGGCGCGTTCACGATCTTCGACTTCCTGGCGTTCCAGAACGCCTTCGACCTGGGCTGCGCCCCGTGATCTTGAGCGCTCCGTAGCGGCCTCCGGCCGGAGTGTTCTTGAGCACTTCGTACGGCCCTCCGGGCCGACACTCGCTCTCTCGAGTTCGCACGCGCCGGCATCGCGCCCATCGTCGGGCGCACGGCCTCGCCGGCGGGGCGTCCGACCCTGCCCCTTTCACGACCCCCGTCGCTCTCTCAGGAGGGCGACGGGGGTTGTTGCAGTTCGCGCTCCATTAGCTTCAGGTTCCGCGTGTTGGCCTTGTACCACGCGTCGGGGATGACGCCGATGAGGGGCACCAGCCCGGCCAGGAAGTCGAGCCCCAGGTTGGCGACCATCTTCAGGAGCACGCGCCTTCGCACGCCCGCGCGCTTGGCTTCCATGAGCGGCCACACGCTGACGGCCACCGACACCGCGTCGCCCACCGCCGGCAGCAGGCTGATGATGGGGTCCAGGCCGAAGCGCCAGTTGGTCCCCGGCACGCGGTAGCGGCTGTCCATCCAGTGGCTGAGCGTGCGGACGCGTTCCAGGGCGCGGGCGGCGCGGTGTGGGTCGATCGGTCTTGGTGCCATCGCCCAAGGTTACGGACGCTCGCGGGGTGGTGGGGGCGGCATGAGGCCGGGTTCACGTCGGGGGTTGAACGCGAAGGTCGCGAAGGGCTCGAAGCGGATCGGAACGAGCCCCTCGCGCGAGCGAGGGGAATGGACGCCGGAAGGGGATTGAACGCGGAGGTCGCCGAGGGCGCGGAGGGATGCGTCGCGGCGGCCGACCGGCACCTCAAGCGGGGGCTTCGCTGAGGAGCGCTTCCCGTCTCCTATTCGTACGGCCGCGGCGCACCGACCACCACGCGAGTGCCGCGCCCAGGATCAGCGGCACGCCGCCCGCCGCCGCGCCGGCGAGCGCCGCGGGCAGCAGTGGTCCGAGCGGCGTGCGCGGGCGGAGGAAGGTTCCGGCCCGTTCGAAGTTCAGGCCGCGCGCCGCCCCGGCCCGCAGCGGCTTGAAGCCAGTGCTGTGGGACGTGCCGTCGAGGACCATCGTCACGGCGGTGGCCGCGTCGCGCCTCTCGTCGGCGCGGCGCTCGCCGCTAGCCTCCATGCCCGCCGTGCGGTACGCCCCCTCGACCGCCCGAGCGATCGCGCTCGCCCGATCGCGTCCGGACGGCAGTGCCGGCCAGGAGCGACCGCCGTCCTGGCTGTCCAGCAGGCGTGGCGGCGGCGCGCCGTCGCGCTCGATCCACACCCGCACCCGCGCGTCCCGGATCGGCTTCGGCCCGCTCGCGAGCGAATCCGGCACCATGCCGATCGCCTCCACGTGCAGCGTGTACTCGCGGGTGGGCATCGGCCAGTTGGTCGATCGGTCCAGTTGGTACGGGCCCAGCTCGGCCTTCCACCCGAGCATCTCGGGATACGCCCCGCCCCAGACAAGCGTGTTGACGCCCCCGTACGCCAGCACGGCGAGCCAGCCCGAAGCAAAGAGCAGCCAGAAGGCGATCGACGCCCACACCGCGCGCCGCCGCGCGGACCGCGCCCGTTCGATGCGCCGCGCGTCGGCGTCGGCTCGCCGCACCAGGCCGCCACCGGCGTACGGCTGGCCGCACTCGGGGCATCGCTCGCCGCTCGCGCCGGGATAGCCGCACGCGCCGCACACCTGGTCGTAGTCGACCAGGGCGGCCTCGACGCGCGCCGGTCGATGGCCCAGGCCCGATCGGGCCAGGGCGCGATGGACCGCGGGCTTGAGCCGCCCGAGCACGACCGCCACCCAGAGCGCGAGCATGGCGACGAGCGCACCCAGCGTCAGGACGCCGTAGATGGTTGCGATGGCGTCGATCGTGCCCACGATCAAGGTTAGAGCGCGGCGTGCGATCGCGCCCCCGATCCCGATCGTGCGAGCCGGTTGCGGTGTGGCGCGTGGAACCCGCCCCGAGCGAACGCCCACGTCCCACTGGGCCGCTCCTACATGGCCCGTGTCGGGTCAGACATCGCCGATGTTCTCTCCCACATCGCCCATGTCGGTTCAGACATTTCCCATGTCCGCTCCCAATCGCCCGATCTGCGTTCCCGAATCCACGATCTCCGCTCCCAAATCGTGAATCTTCGCTCCCGAACCCCGGATCTTCGCTCCCGAATCGTGAATCTTGGCTCCCGAATCCACGATCTCCGCTCCCAAATCGTGAATCTCCGCTCCCAAATCGTGAATCTCCGCTCCCAAATCCCGGATCTCCGCTCCCGAATCCTCGATCTCCGCTCCCGAATCGCGGATCTTCGTTCCCAAATCCTGAATCTTCGCTCCCAATTCTGAAACATTTGCTGGCTTATTGGCCCTCGCGATGCCCCTGGCGCTCGCACCAGGCCGGTTTTGGGCGTTATGGGGTCAAGTGCCGGGGTCGGGTGGATCGGATTTTTCGGATTGTGGTGGATTTTCGGTTCAGTCGGGTTCGCGAGCGCTCGATGAGGGTTTCAGGCCGGGGCCATGGTGGCCAGTCCGGTCCAGCGGGCCACGACGCTCGCGAGGAGTTGTTCCGATGAACAGCGCTCTTGTTTTGCCGGGCGGCATCCGTGGCCGCGTTACCCGTTCTTATGTTCGCGCCGCGATCGCGGCACATGGGCCCGCCCTCGGGGGTGCCGAGGCGACCCGTGAAGGAGGTGCGTCATGAGCACGGTGCCAGTCAAAGCCGCCGACGCCATCGCCTGGGTCGACACCCGCGTGCCCGTCTGGTCCGCCGCCGGGCTGGCCATCGGCCTGGATCCGCTCGAGGTGGGCGAGCTGGGCACGCTGACCAGCGAGGCCAAGACCCTCAAGACCGAGTGGGAAACGGCCCAGGCCCTGGCCGACGCCAAGGGCGTGGACTATCGCGCCGCCGTCAAGGCCATGCGCTCCAAGGCCTCGGGCCAGGTCACCCAGATCCGCGGCTTCGCCCGCAGCAAGGGCAACCCGCCCTCGATCTTCTCGGCCGCGCAGATCCCCTTGCCCGCCGACCCCGGCCCCGCGCCGGCCCCGGGCACGCCCGAGGGCTTCAAGCGCCAGTTGCTGGACAACGGGGGGTTGAAGTTTACGTTCGCCTGCGACCACCCCGAGGGGGTCAAGGCCGTGACGTACAAGGTCGAGCGTCAATCGGCGCCGCAGACGCCCTTCGAGTTCCTGCTCAACGCCAAGAAGCGCGAGTTCGAGGATTCGAGCTTCCTGGGAAGCAGCACGGTGATCAGCTACCGCGTCACGGCCCAGACGTCCACCAAGGACGGCCTGGCCTCCAGCTTCACCGTGCGATTCGGCGCCAGCAACGAGCAGGCGACGATCATCGCCCAGGGGCCGGCGGTCGATTCGCAGGCGGGGTGATCTTGAGGCGGCCTCTCGGCCGGGCCGCTCAGCGGCCGCGCCGGGACATGCGCGGAAGACCGCGGATGCCCCGTCGCCGACAACTTCGCTTGCAAACGCGGGCCACCGGGCCCGCTTTCTCATTGCGTCACGGTCCCGGTGTGCATGGTCACGGCGAACCCCCCGCGTCGGGCGCAGCCCGCGAGCGGCCCCGCTGGCGAAGCGTCAAAACAAACCACCGCCGGCGAGGCGACAAGCTAGCGATCCAGCTCGGCGGCCACGACGTTGATCGAGCCCAGGATCCCCACCACGTCCGCCAGCATGTGCCCCTCGGTCAGCATCGCCATCATGGCGTAGTTCATGAAGGTCGGCGGGCGGGTGCGGACGCGCCAGGGGCGGGGGCCGCCGTCGCTCACGATGTAGTAGCCGAGCTCGCCGTTGGCGGTTTCTTGCGCGCCGTAGCACTCGGCGACGGGGGGCTTCCAGCCGCGGTTGCTCATGATGAGCTCGAAGTGCTGGATGAGGCCCTCGATCGAGCCGTAGACCTCGCTCTTGGGCGGCTTGACCATCTTCGAGTCGGTGAAGGCGTTGAGCGGGCCGCCGGGGATGGCGTCGATGAGCTGGTCGATGATCTTGACGCTTTGCTTGATCTCCTCGATGCGCACGAGGAAGCGGGTGTAGACGTCGCCCTGGTCGGCCACGGGCACCTGGAAGCGGACGGGCTGGGCGCCCTGGCCGTCCCAGTTGTCGGCGTAGCAGAGGTAGGGTGCGTCCTTGCGCAGGTCTCGCGCGACGCCCGAGGCGCGGGCGAGGGGGCCGGAGATGCTCCACGCGATGGCGTCTTCCTTGCTGAGGATGCCGATGCCACGCGAGCGGTCCATGAAGATGCGGTTGCGCTCGACGAGGGTCTCCAGGTCCTTGATGGCCAGGAGGCAGTCGTCGTGGCAGAAGGCCTTGACCATCCTCTGGAAGACCTCCTGGTCGGGCAGGTCCTGCATCGCGCCGCCCACGCGCGTCCAGTCGGGGTGGTACCGCTGGCCGCTGACGAAGTCCATGATGTCGTAGATCTTCTCGCGGGGGTTGAAGCTGTAGAGGAAGCCGGTGATGGCGCCGAGGTCGAGCGCGGCAGCGCCGACGCACAGCAGGTGGTCCTGGATGCGGGCCAGCTCGGCCAGGATCGTGCGGAGGACCTTGCAGCGCGGGGTGATCTCGATGCCGAAGAGCGTCTCGACCGCGCCGTGCCAGGCGATGTCGTTGGCGACGGGCGACAGATAATTCATTCGTGACACGATCGTCACGTACTGGTTGTAGTCGAGCGCCTCGCCGAGCTTCTCGAAGCCGCTGTGCAGGTAGCCGATGTGGGGCGTGCAGCGGGCGACGCGCTCGCCGTCGAGCTCCAGGACCAGCCGCAGCGTGGTGTGGGTGGCCGGGTGCTGGGGGCCGAAGTTGAGGGTCCAGCGGTCGCCGGTGTCGGGGTGCTGGCTGAGATAGTCGATGGACTCGACGTCCACGCCATATCCCTCGTCCGGTCGCATCGTGTACGGCATGTCGGCTCCGCGGTCGCAAGTTCTAGGGGCCAGTCCGTGGGCCCTCGGGCGCGATGATAGACCCGGCTGGTGGGGCAGTGGTGGGGGTTTTGGCGGGGCGTCGCCCTACGATGGGGCTCACCGTGCCCTGCCCGCTCGCACCTCCCCCATACCGAGCCCCAACGCATGCGAATCTGCCTGGTCAGCAAAGAGGTCTCCCCCTTCTGGGGCGCGGGGATCGGGGTCTACGTCTCGCTCATGGCCCGCGCCTGGGCCGCCGCGGGGCACGAAGTCCACGTGCTCAGCGAGCCGCACCCGGGGCTGCTCGAGGATGGCCCGAAGACACACAAGGGGGTGAAGTTCCACGCCGTCGACTGCCAGGCCGGCCAGTGCCTTCTCGACGGCTACCGCTGCCAGTTCGAGCAGCACGCGATGGCGGTGCACGAGAAGCTGAGCGAACTCCACGCCAGACATCCCTTCGACTACATCGAGTTTCCCGACTTCGGCGGCGAGGGCTGGCTGGCGCTCAAGGCCCGGCGGACGCTCGGTTCGTATGACGGCGCGGTCATGGCCATCCGCCTGCACACGCCGCTGGCCGACTGCATCGAGCTGAACGCCGACGCCATGCTCGACCGCGAGACGGCGCTCATCCTGGCGATCGAGGGCCAGGCCCTGCGCGACGCCGACGCGCTGATCTCGCCGTGCACGAGCCTGCTCCAGCGCGTGCGCGATCGCTACGGCCCCGACGTCGCCGAGGACCGCAAGCCGGGATTCGTCGTGCCCTACGCGTTCGACATGTCGACCATCGACGAGCTGGGCAAGGGCCCCGCCGAGAAGTACGACCGGCGGACGGTGCTGTTCTATGGCCGCAGCGAGCGGCGCAAGGGCGTGCATCTCCTGGTCCCCGCCGCGCAGCAATTGATGGACGAGGGGCTGGACTTCGACGTCCGCTTCATCGGCGGCGACACGATGACCGGCCCCGCCTGCGGCTCGATGCGGAGGCATCTCGAGAAGCTCGCCAGCCGGGCGCACGCCGATCGGTTCCGTTTCGATGCTCCGCGCCCTCGGGTGGAGCTCGGCCCGGCCATCCGCGGCGCGGCGGTGTGCTGCTTCCCGTCGCTGTGGGAGAACTATCCCAATGTTTGTCTTGAGGCCCTGGCCCTCGGCAAGCTCGTGGTCGGCTCCAACGCCGGCGGCATGAGCGAGCAGATCGAGCACGGCGTCAGCGGCCTCCTGTTCGAGAGCGGCAACATCGAGAGCCTGAAGGACGCGTTGCGTCGGGCCCTCACCGACCATGAGCTCCGCGAGAATGTCAAGACGGTCGGCCCGCAGCGTGTCGCGACGATGTGCGAGCCCGCCCGCATCGTCCGCGAGACCAGCGCCGCCATCGACGCCGCGCGCGGACGCATGGCCCCGACCACGGACTTCACCACCGCGTTCGCCGAGGACACCACGCCCCACGTCACCTCCAACGGCTCGACCACCCCCGACGCCTCGATCATCATCCCCTTCTACAACATGGCCAAATGGCTGCCCCAGACGCTCGAGAGCGCCCGGGCCCAGACGCACGAGAACACCGAGATCATCATCGTCGACGACGGCTCGACCGACCCGGCCAGCATCGCGATGCTCAAGCGGCTGGACAAGCAGAAGGACGTCCGCGTCGTGCGCAAGCGCAACGGCGGGCTGGGCGACGCCCGCAACTTCGGCATCGCTCAGGCTCGCGCGAAGTACGTCGTCCCGCTGGACGCCGACGACCTGCTGCACCCCGACTTCGTCGCGAAAACACTGCACGCGGCCCATCAGCCGAGCACGTCCAGCCGCCCCCTGGCGATGGTCACCACCATGGTCGCCGCCTTCCCCGATCCGCCCGGCACGCACGAGAACGCCCCGTGGGTGTGGCT
This sequence comes from Phycisphaerae bacterium, assembly GCA_030426395.1. GTDB lineage: Bacteria > Planctomycetota > Phycisphaerae > Phycisphaerales > UBA1924 > JAHCJI01. The sequence goes on along the minus strand of JAUHYE010000110.1, from coordinate 2,719 downwards.
GCCCCTGGGCCTCGAGCGCGACATGCTGCCGGCGGCCAACGTCTGCTCGTGCTGCGTGGCGCTCATCGACAAGGAAGCGATCGACGCCGTGGGCGGCTACAACACATGGCTCACCAGCTACGAGGACTGGGACTTCTACTGCGCCCTGGCCAGCCGCGGCTACCGCTGCGAGATGATCCCCGAGCGGCTCATCTATTACCGCCAGCGGCAGGAATCGATGCGCCACGAGATCGGCGAGCCGAACCTCGCCCGCTTCCGCGCCCTCATCACCCACCGCCACCCGAACCTCGCCGAGCACCCCGACATCGCCCTGCGCATCCTCGCCGGCGAGCTGCGCCAGCACGAGTCGGTCTACCTGCGCAACCCGCGCTACCAGGCCATCGACCGCATCAACGCCGCCTTCAAGCGCACGCCCCTGCACGCGCCGCTCAAGAGCCTCGTGCTGCGCACGCTGGGCGTGGGGGCGATGGATTAGCCGCGTCGCCTCGCCAACGGCTCGTTGTCTTGTCGCTTCGCCAGCGGGACCGCGTGTGGCCTTCGTTCGCTACGGGCATCCGGCGTCGAAGGCGTTCTGGAAGGCCAGGAAGTCGAAGAGGGTCAGCAGGCCATCGCCGTCGAGGTCGGCGACGCACGCGTCGCGGACGGCCAGCACCACCGGCGCGCTCGTCGCCGAGCCCGAGGCGTTGGAGACCACCACGTCGTACACGTCGGTCTGCTCGCTGGTGGCCTGGATGGTGAGTTCTTCGGTGTCGACGCCCGAGTACGCCCCGCCATTGACGAGCGCCGCGCCGTTGCGCCGCCACTGGTAGGCCAGCGGCGGCGTGCCCAGGCCGGCCTCGATCGAGATGCGGGCGGTCGTGCCCGCGTCGACGACGACCGAGGTGGGGGGCTGACGCGTAATGACCGGCGGGAAGGCCACGCACTGGTTGAGCCAGTAGTCGTTGGCGCTGCTGCCGGTGTTGGCCAGGTCCGGGTCGCCGTCGTTGTCCAGGTCGGCCAGCAGCACGTCCTGGCGGCTCGAGCGCCCGCCGAGCACGGTGGGCGCGAACAGCCCCGTGCCGTCGTTGATCCAGATCGCCGTGTCGCCGCTGATGTCGGCCACGTCGATGTCGCCGTCGCCGTCGATGTCGGCCGCGGCCAGGAGCGTCGGCTGGCGGCCGCCAGAGTAGACCGGCGCCGCGAAGCCGCCCACGCCATCGCCCGCGAGCACGCCGATCTGCACCACGCCGCCCATGTCGGGGTCGTTGGTCGAGACGATCGCGTCGACGACCCCGTCGCCGGTGGCGTCGGCCAGGGCCACGCCGCGGGCCTGGCGTCCGAGCAGCGTCACGGATTCGGTCAGGCCGCTCAAGCCGCCGAGGAAGACCGTCGCCCCCAGGTCGTTGGCGACCACCACGTCGGCGAACCCGTCGGTGTTGGCGTCCGCGCTGGCAAGGTCGCGCACGAAGCCCGGCAGCGGGCGCGTGACCCGCCCGCCGAAGGTGCCGTCGCCGTTGCCCAGCCTGTAGGCCATCACGTTGTTGGAGCCGGGGTTGTCCTGGTCGCCCACCACCATGTCCAGGTTGCCATCGCCGTCGACGTCCGCCAGCAGCACGTGCTCGGTGCGATCGAAGAACGCGTAGGTTTCGGGCATCGCGAACGTGCGATCGCCGTTGCTACGCACGACCGAGACGCGCCCGGTGGGCTCGGCGGCGACAAAGTCGTCAAAGCCATCGCCGTCCAGATCCGCCACCGCGACGTCCAGGGCCGAGAGGCTGCCGAAATCCACCAGCACGACGGGCTCGAACGCGCCCACGCCCGCGCCGAACGACAGGCTGGCGTCGCCGGTGCCCACGGTGACGATGTCGGTGCGGCCGTCGCCGTCGAAGTCGCCCGCGGCCAGGGCGAAGCCGGTGCCGCCCGACAGCCCGCCGATGCTCTGCCGCGTCGGGAAGACCTCGCCGGCCCCGCAGCCCTGCGCGTGCGCCGCGCCCGCCGACATCGCCAACCCCATCGCCGCCACGATCATGCTCGCCTTCATCGCTCTCTCCAAAGGCCTCCGGATCACGCGCATCGAGCGCACGACACGGGCGCAGGGGGTGGGCCGGAGGCCATCGGTGCGTGCTCCACGCCCCCCACGCCCCCACGCCGGAACGCTTCCGCCGTCACGTTATGTCCCGTGCGTCGGGCCCGCCACGGCGTTGACGGTTTCTTCGCGCACGCCCGCGCGGGGCTCGGGCGTGCCGCTCCGAACAAAGATCGTGCCGCCGCGGGGCGAGAGGGCGTCGGCGCGGGCCCAAACCGTGTCGCCGCGGAGCCAAAGCGTGCCGGCGCGGATGCAAATCGTGTCGGCGCGGAGCGCGCCGACACGATTTTGTTCCGCGCCGACGCCCTTTATCCGGACGTGACCCCGCCTGGGGGGCCGTGCGGGCCGGTTTTCTAAGGTTGCCGGGGCATGTTCGGGTCGTTCCGGCCGGGCGGGGTCCGGGGGCGCAAAGATTTTTTCTTCGATGGACTGAAGTCGCCCCCTCGGACCGCCGACCTTAGTTCCGAGCGGTTCCCGGGCGCGTGCCCGACGCTCGCGGGGCGGGCCACGAGGGCCGGCGCCATCCGAACTCGCATCAAGGAAGAAACTATCATGAACGAGAAGCAATCGACCGTGCCCAGTGGAGACCGGGCTTCACTCGCGTTCACCGAGCAGCGCAAGGCCGTGTGGGCGGCCGCCGGCGCGGCGATCGGC
>JAUHYE010000186.1 GCA_030426395.1 Phycisphaerae bacterium | reverse complement strand
GGGATTTGCCAGCACGACCATCGAGCGGTTCTTTCGTCCGTTCTTCGGCGGCGTGTTCTTCGACTCCGAACTCACGACCTCGAGCCGCATGCTTGAGTTCTGCTACCGCATGTTCGCACAAGGCCGGGTGTGCGTGCCGGCTAGTGGCATGGGAGCGCTGCCCGCGCAGATTGGTGAACGCTTACCCAATGGCACGACACGCGTCCACTCACGTGTCGAGAAGCTCGAGAGAGAGCGTGATGGGTGGAAGGTCCAAGCTGTCGGCGAGGACATCCGGGCGACAAACGTCGTGGTCGCCACCGAGGGCGACGCCGCCCAGCAACTGCTCACGCCCCATGCGAACGTGCCGAGCCGGCCGCTGCGTTGGCGCCCGACGGCCACGATCGCTTACGCCTGCGATAACGCGCCCACCGAAGACGCTGTCCTCGTGCTCGACGGCGAGGGCGATGGCCCCGTGAACCACCTCGCGACGATGAGCGCCGCGTCGCCTACATACGCGCCCCAAAGCAAGCACCTGGTGTACGCCAACGTCGTCGATCAGACCGTCCTTGCCGCGGCCTTGGACGACGACGTGCTCGACGAGGCGTGCCGACCCCAACTCCGCAAATGGTTTGGCGAGCGTGTCGACGGCTGGCGGCCGATCAACGTCGATCGCATCGACCGGGCCCTGCCCGACCAGAGCCCGCCCTGGCTGAGCGATCACCAACGCCCCGTCGAAGTAGGCGACGGGCTCTTCGCCTGCGGCGACTGGCTCGACAACGCCTCGATCGACGGCGCCCTGGCCAGCGGGTCGCGGTGCGCCCAGGCCGTGCTCAACCACACGCCCGCCTGACACCCCCTCGCCACGAGCCATACGCTGGGGCATTGGAGATGCCCATGCGTATTGCCGCCGTCGTTGTCGCCCTTCTTGCCTTCGTCTCGCCTCTGCTGGCCCAGAAGGTCGCCGAATTTGCTGAAGACGCGGACACGCTGGTCATCCGAGAGTTGCTCGCCGTCGACAATCTATCGCGCGGCGGGCGCAGCCTGATCGTGACCGACCCTGTCGAGGCGAGCATCGTGCGAGGCTCATGGCAGATACCCTCCGATGGCGACGTCGTGACCGACACCGACGGACGTACGGCGACTTGGAAGACCATCACGGCCAACGACGATGGCGTCTTCAATGATCGCGCCCTCGCCGGCGGCTACGCCCACGTCATCGTCCGATCGCCCAGCCGCCGGATTGTGATGCTCCAAGCCCGTGGCCACCGACACGTGATCGTCAACGGCGAGCGCCGGGGCGGCGACGTGTACAACCTTGGCATCACCACGCTGCCTATCGAGTTGATCGAGGGCGACAACGAACTGCTGTTCAGGGGCGGGCGGGGGCAGTTGCGTATCGAGCTGCGTGAGCCCGAGGCGTCGTTGTTCTGGATGGACAGTGACGTGACCAAGCCGGATTATCTCATGACCAATGAGATGCGAAGCTTGCTCATCGCCGCGCCACTGGTCAATGCTACCACGCGGCAATTACTGGGCGTCAAGAGCGAATGGGCCGGGCCTTGGACGGCTACGTCGGAGGTGACCGGAAACGGTGCGATCGCCCCTCTGGGCGTGCGCAAGCTACCGGTCTACGCCGCGTCCGATCAAAAGCCCGATGGCGAGGAAGCAAGCATATGGATCCGCGCTAACAGCGCCTCAGGTAATGCTGCCACGACTGTCGCACTACAAGTGCGCATGCTACACGACAAGCACAGCCGCACATTTATCAGCGACATTGACGGCAGCGTGCAGTACTACGCCGTCACGCCGCCAGTTGGCGGCGAGCGGCCCGAGGGGCTGATCCTTACCCTGCACGGCGCAAGCGTTGAGGCGAGAAACCAGGCCAACGCCTATGAACAGAAGGACCGGGCCATCATCATCGCGCCCACCAACCGCCGCCCCTTCGGCTTCGACTGGGAAGACTGGGGCCGCATCGACGCCATGGAAGTCCTCGACCATGCCTCGGCCTCGTACGGCCACAACAAGCCCGAGCGCACCTATCTCACGGGCCACTCCATGGGCGGCCATGGCACGTGGCAGGTGGGGGCCCACTTCGCCCCCAGGTTCGCGGCGATCGGGCCGAGCGCGGGCTGGCGGGACTTCTGGAGCTACGGCGGCGCTGGCGACTTCGACGCGACCGACCCCATCGGCAAGATCCTCA
>JAUHYE010000185.1 GCA_030426395.1 Phycisphaerae bacterium | reverse complement strand
CTGCCGAAGTTATCGATGCCCGGCTCGGCGACGCCCGGGGCGAACACGTCGATGGAGTACTCCTCGAAGTGGCGGCCACCACCATCGGTGGGCATGTTGAGCAGCAAGCGCCCGCCGATCTCCTGGGGCTCGTTCTCTCCCGCGACGGACCAGAGCCCGATCATGAGGTCCACGTAGCCGTCGTTGTTAAGGTCGCCGGCGGACACGCCGCCCTGGTGCCGCAGCAGGAAGAGGGCCGACGAGCCCGGCTGCATGCCGCGGTGGTCGCTGATGAGGTCGAGGTCGCCAAGCCCCGTGGAGTCGCTGACATCCTCGAAGGTCCCGTCGGGCAACTGACGGAACATGCGTGGCTTGGCCCAGTCGTACTCGACCGAATCCATCTCCTGGCCGAACGAGTCGCCCAGCACCAGCAGGTCGAGGCGACGATCACCGTCGTAGTCGAGCCACAGCGCAATGCGTGAGCGCACCTTGTCACCACCCACAACGCCGGAGATGCCGAGCTCTTCGGCCATCTCGGTAAACGTGCCGTCGCCGTTGTTCACGTACATCAGGTCGGGCAAGCCCTCTTCGTTGGGAACGAAGAAGTCAATGAACCCGTCGTTGTTGTAATCCACCGCGGCGACGCCGGCGATCATGCCGGGGGCCGAGGTGTACACCGACGGATCCACACCCACCGCGGTGCTGACGTCCTGGAGCGTGAACGTCTGGCCGCTGGCCAGACCGCATGCCAATCCGACGGCCGAGGCCATCGCGGCGGTGCGAGAAACGGAAAAACTACCACAACGCCCGAGCCCTGGGCCCAGGCAGCGCTTCACGGAACCGATCATGTTCGAAACCCCCGTCTCGAGGTGCGTCGGCGTGGTCCGGCGCACCATATCCCTGTTTCTCCTCGGGCCCAGGTAGGCCCGGCCCAGGAAGGCACGACCCTACCCCAGCCACAAAGGCAGCCGGGCACAAGGAAGCGCCGACCAACTACCCATCAATATCCCCGAAAGTGCAGGCGTTGTCAAGGGCAAAGTGGGCCTCGAGTCGGCGATTTCCCCGTCCATAAGTGCTACCACCGAAACGAATTCGCTCGGAAAACCTCCACAGCCGCGCAAACTGCCATCGGGAACCTGATCCGCATTGTTCTCGGACGTTGTAGATTCTTGGTCAATCGTGCCCGCTCACGCCCCGCCGCGCACGAAAGTGCCCCGCGGGCGGTCTTTCATCACGCCCGGGAACGGCAGGGCCCTGCCGTGGAACACGCACCATACGCCCGGCGGCAACACGCCCGTGGCGAACAGGGCCTCGGTCAGATTCTGGACGCCATCGCTGCGAGACATCGCGAACGGTCGCATGGCGCCAGTCAGGATCACCGGGATTCCCAGCGTGCCCAGCTCGGCGTAGAGCAGCTCGCCGGTCTTGGCCAGCGTGTCGGTGCCATGCAAGATGACCACGCCCGTCGGGGTCGGGTTGGCCTCAAGCGTCGAGCGGACTGCCTCCAGAATGGCGCGGCGGTCGTCGTCGGTCAGCTCGAGGCTGTCCTTGCTCATCAGCTCACGCACCGAGACCTCGGCGGCTGTCAGCCGGAAACGGCCCAGCTTCCGCCGGACGATCGAGCGATGGTTGGCAAGCTCGCCGGTGTACTCGTCGTAGGTCTTCTCGATGGTGCCGCCGGTGGTCAGCACGGCGATCCGGCGTTCAACGGGCAAAGCGGGCGGCTTGGGCGTGGCGGGCATGGGCGGGTTATAGGCCCGCGGCGGCTCACGCCGGGCGGGCCAAACGGGCGCATCCATGGGGAGGCAAGGAGACCTCCCCATGAACGCCCATCTTTACGCCATCGCCGCCAAGAACCCGACCCACGACAAGCCCGTGGTGCACCCCGGCGGCATCTTCCCGCTGGTCTTCAGCGTGTAAGCGTCAAGGGCAGCCGGCGTCAAACTCGTTCTGGAACGCCAGGAAGTCGAAAAGCGTCAGGTCGCCATCGCCGTCGAAGTCGGCGGCGAGATCTCCCGCGTCGAAGGCGTTCTGGAATGCGAGGAAGTCGAAAAGCGTGAGTTCGCCATCGCCGTCGATGTCGGCGCGGCAGGGGCTCTCGAGCGGGCCGAGCCAAGCGGCGCCGCCGGTAGCGCTGCTGTCGTAGGGGTTGGTGAAGGCCACCCATTCCCCATCGGGGCCTTGCGAAAGGTCGTACGAGAAGCCCGGCACGCCCT
>JAUHYE010000005.1 GCA_030426395.1 Phycisphaerae bacterium | reverse complement strand
CCCACAGCGTGTGCATCGCGATGAGTGAGACCTGCTCGTTGCAGCGGATGTCGCCCGCCAGGTATAGCCGGGGGTTGAAGCGGTTTGGCGCATTGGGAAAGCCGTTGATGTTGAACGGCAGCATGTCACCATCGCTCGTGTTAAGCTTGCCCGAGCCGTCCAGCAGCCTGAGTTCGGCTTGGCGGGCGGCGTCCGAGCCGTACACGTTCGAGCCATCGATGTACGCGGTGATGAAGTTGATCTGCTCACGCGTGCCCGAGATGATCTCGTAGCCCGAGCGGTCCATCTTGATCTGCATGCCACCGAAGCTCATCGGGTCGAACCAGGGGTCGCCGAGGGGCGCTTCGATGTCATACGGCTCGACGGGAACGGCCACGGGAGTCTCGTCGATGTCGTGGTCGAGGAACTGGCCCCACAGCCAGAACATGTTCGAGATGCCCGCGTCGCTGGGCATGTCCTGCTCGTCCTGATCGACGATGGCCTGGCTCACCGCGCGGGCGCTGGGGCCGTCGCTGCGCGCGGGGATGAGGCCCGCGCCGTCGTCGTACGCGGCCGGCGACTTGCGGACGAACGGGATGCCCGCCGCGCCCCACCACGGCGCGGTCAGGTTGTTGAACCGGCCGTCGATGCGGCGGAACTCGTCGGGGAAGATGGCCGGGTCGTCAACGCCCGGGCCGTTGGGCTGGCCCAGCGGGAGGGCTGGCATCAGGCTCGAGATGTACGACCGCTGCACCAGCGAACTGCGGCGTGCTGGCTCACTCTGCGTCTTCGGTGCGGCGCCTTCCTTGTTGCCTTGCTGGGCCATTGCCGGGGCGCAGGCCCCCGCGGCAAGCACCAGACCGAACGCCGTCAACGCTGTCTTCGCAACCATGGGTCTTCCCCCTATTCCTCAGACGTCTGCCAACGCGTCGCGTGTGGCACCTCGGGCGGCCCGCGCTCGTGAACGCGGGAATATCCCTCTCATTGCTCTCAAGATACCCGAAATATCGGCTCCTTTCAATAGTAGATCGAGTGGCGGCTTCCCCACTCACGCGGGATTCCCCACGCAGCCACAATCTGACAATGTTTCATGCCCGATAACATCAACATCCCGCCTCAAACGCCGACTGGAATGCCAGGAAGTCGAAGATCGTGAGTCGGAGGTCGCCGTCGAAGTCGGCGGTCAGGTCGCCGGCCCCGAACGCGTTCTGGAACGCCAGAAAGTCGAACGTCGTCGCCAGGCCGTCGCCATCGAGGTCGACCACGCACCCGCTGGCCTCGCCATGGGCCCGGACCATCCACGTACCGCTGAAGGGGCTCTCGCTCATGCGCAGGATAAACGGCGCTGCCCCAAGGTCTGGCAGCAACTCGCCGTCGTAGAACAGCCAGGAGTTGACGCCCAGCGTGTCCTGGTCCATGCGGGCCACGGCTTGCCGTTGCGGCACGAACGCCGCGATCGCCACGAAGAAGCCGCCCTCGCCAACATGCGTGGGCCGGATGGCGTACGTCGCAAAGGTGCTCGTCGAGGTCGCCTGCGACGCGTGCGAAGCAGCCGAGAGCACGGTGGCGTTCGTCGGGTCGCCATCGCCGTCCGGGTCGGCGTACACGATCACCGTGAGTGGCGTGCCCTCGGGCAGGCTGCCGGGGAACGACACGCTCACCTCGCTCAGCCACGGGCACCCCGCGTCGGCTAAGAAGTAGTTGCCCCAGGTGACCATCGCGTCGAACTCGCTGGGCCCGATGGTGAACCCACCCGAGCCATCGTCGAGGGCGTAGTCGGGGCACTGGGCGAACGCGGAAACGGCGGAGAACATCACGGCGGCGAGGGAGGTTGGTGCTTTCATGGGCCCAGCGTACGCGTCCTTCGGCTCTATACTGCCCCCCGGCCCTGCCGCATCCGGCCGATACCCAAACACCGCCGCCAGAGGTCCGATCGCCTGTGGCGTGCCTTTCCCTCGGAGAAAGCCCGCATGAGCAACCAGCCTGTTATTGTCGCCGCCAAGCGCACCCCCATCGGCAAGTTCTTCGGCAGCCTCGCCAGCACGCCCAGTCCGGTGCTGGGTTCCTACGCCATCAAGGCCGCGCTGGACGCCGTCCCCGCGCTGAAGGGCGACATGGTCGATGAGTGCGTCATGGGCTGCGTGCTGCAAGCCGGGCTTGGCCAGAACCCCGCCCGTCAAGCGGGCCTCAAGGCCGGGCTGCCCGACACGCTGAGCGCCAAGACCATCAACAAGGTCTGCGGCTCGGGCCTCGAGGCCGTCATGATGGCCGCCCAGTCGATCAAGGCCGGCGACAACGAGGTCGTCGTGGCCGGCGGCATGGAGAACATGACCGGCTCGCCCCACTTCAGCCATGTGCGGATGGGCGTCAAGTTCGGCGACACCAAGCTCGTCGACGTCATGGCCCACGACGGCCTGCGCTGCGCCTTCGAGTGCTGGATGATGGGCGACGCGGCCGACCACATCGCCCGTAAGTTCGATGTGTCGCGCGAAGAGCAGGACCGCTTCGCCGCCCAGAGCCACCAGCGGGCCGAGAAGGCAACGGCCGAGGGCTGGTTCAAGGACGAGATGATCCCCCTGACCGGCGAGCAGCTTGGCAACCGCAAGCAGCCCGGCATGGAAGGCGGGTGCGCCGTCGACGAGGGCATCCGCAACGGCACCACGGCCGAGGGCCTGGCCAAGCTGCGCCCGGCCTTCGACCCCAAGGAGGGCACCGTGACCGCCGGCAACGCGAGCCAGATCAACGACGGCGCCGCGGCCACCATCGTCATGAGCGAGAGCAAGGCGAGCGAGCTTGGCATCAAGCCCATGGCCAAGGTCATCGCCTACGCCACCAGCGGCGTGGCGCCCAAGGACATCTTCGCCGCCCCGGTCACCGGCGTGCAGAACGTGCTGAAGAAGGCCGGCCTGACCATCGACGACATCGACCTGTTCGAGCTCAACGAGGCCTTCGCCGCCCAGGTGCTCAGCAACATCAAGGAGCTGGGCATCCCCGAAGACAAGCTCAACGTCGCCGGCGGCGGCATCGCCCTGGGCCACCCCATCGGCGGCTCGGGCGCCCGCGTGCTGACGACCCTCCTCCACCAGATGAAGCGCACCGGCGCCAAGCGCGGGTTGGCGGGGCTGTGCCTGGGCGGGGGAAACAGTGTGGCGATGGTGGTGGAGGCGATGTGAGCTTCACACGAGTGAAGTGGCTCGGCAAAGCGGATATCACTGTCGATATTGACGCGACCCGAGCACTTTCTGTTCGCATTGCTGCAAAGCACAAGCAGGCTGTGCCGACAGGCTTTGGCGGCTGCGACTGTGCCGAGTGTCGAAACTTGGCATTGTCGTTCGATGAACGATTTCCGGCATCACTCAAAGAATCGTTGGCCGATATCGGGATAGATTGGAAGCAACCCATAGAAGCCGCTCGACTGGCTCCCAACAAAAGCGAGCGGACGATGTTGCATGCCTGCGACTACCCATTCGTTGGTCTGGCCCCGCGGCACATTCACTTCGTGTCATCCAACGGTGATCACATCAACATCACCGGCGAGGATCCACGTTTTGGTGGCTTTCTGAAGCAAGTACATGGGGGCGATTCAGCGTTTGGAAACATCAGCATCTCCTTGCCGGATGTTCCGTCGCGTTTGGATGAGCCGTTTCCGGAGTATGACTGACCGCTTGAATCAAGTCGCTCTCAACACCCCGCCCCAAACGCATTCTGAAAACACAGAAAATCAAAGATATCCAGCACCCCCGACCCATCGCAATCCGCGATCGGGTCGCCCGCGTCGAAGGCGTTCTGGAACACCAGGAAGTCGAAGATCGTCAGCTCGCCGTCGCCGTCGAGGTCGGCGTAGCAGGCGGCGCCGACCTCCAGCGTGGGCGGGGGCATCAGCGTCAGCGGCCGCTCGCCGGCGTCGTCGATAATGATGGTGACCTCGGCCGTCCCCGCATCGCTGCCGGCGGTGGCCATCAGGTCGACCTCCCACACGCCGTCGCCGAGCGACACGGGCGTGCTCAGGCTGATCGTGGGCGGCCCGCCGATGATGACCTGCGGCACGACCAGGCTGCGGCTCGCCGCCTCGCCCTGCCAGTCGCGCAGCTCGATGCGCAGCGTCGTGCTCTCGCCGGGCGCGATGGCGCCGCTTTCGAGCGTGGCCGAGCTCGCGACCGCGTCGGTGAGCCCGACAAGATCGCTCCGCCACGCGTCGAACGCGTCGCGGAGTTGGAACACCGGATCGCGGTCACCGCGGCTCTGGAACGCGACATTGAAGTTCATGAAGTAATCACCCGCGCCGCAGCCTGGGCCTGGGGCGAAGGTGCCTCCCTGGTTGCCGATGACGCTCAAGTTGCTTCCCGTCGTGCCGACGAGTTCGTCGAAGCCGTCGCCGGTCAGGTCGGCCAGCGTGTAGTTGCGAGAGATCAGCCCGGTGCCCGTCGTGTCGACCAGTTCGAGCGCGCCGGCCTCGACGCGGTACGTGAGCAGGTCGGCGGCCGGATCGCTCACACTGACCACGATCTCCGCCGCGTCGACGCTCGTCACGCTGCCCACGGCCGCCCAATTCGGCGTTCGTGGCAGCAATGTACTGATCTGCGAGAACGAGCCGCCATCCAGGCTCAGCACCACCAACTCGCGGCTCGACCGATTCACGCCGATGAGCTCGTCGCGACCGTCGCCGTCCACGTCGGCGGCCTGGAGCGCCGTGCCATCGATGCCGCCCGCGCCGATGGGCCCCAGCGCGATGCCGCCCGCGCCGTCGTTCAGCAGCACCGCGACGAGCCCGCCGCTGGTGACGTATCCCACGTCGTCGAGCCCATCGCCGTTGAGGTCGCCCACGGCCCACTGCCTCGGATCGCCCGCGAACATCAGCGGCTCGACGGTGAACCCGCCCGTGCCGTCGCTACGCAGCAGCGCTGCCTGCCCGCCCGAGCCGGCCCCCAGGAACAGGTCCGTCGCCCCGCCGTCGCCGTCGAGGTCGATCGCCAGCAGCGCGCCGGGTGTGATGGCGATGTCGGTGCCAACGGGGTCGTTGAACTCTCCGGTGCCATCACCCACGCTCACCGCGACCGCCTCGGCCAGCGAGTCGTAGGCGACAAGGTCCGCAACGCCATCCCCCGTCGCGTCGGCCACGATCACACGCTCGACGCGGCCGAGCGTCGGCACGCTGCGCGGATCGGCCAGCACGGGCATGGTGCCGAGGGCATCGCCGGATATGTTATCGCGGATGCGCAGCGCGCTCCCGCCCGACTCGGCCGTGAGCGCGTCGGGCAGGCCGTCGCCGTTGACGTCGCCCACCGTCACGTCGCGCACGGTGGTGATGAGCTGGTAGATGCCGTTGCACGCGTCGGTGTCGCCCGTGCGCGCGATCATCATGTAGCCGATGTCGGCGCTCTTGAGGAAGCCGGCGGGCGGCATGCCGCAGGGCACGGGCAATGGCGTGCACGAGCACCGTCCGTCGCCGCCGACGGCCTGGGCCGCTTCCATCCCCGCCATGAGCTTGGCCGCCAGGTCGCCGGGCGTCGCGATGATCGCCGCCACCGCGTCGTCGACCACCGCAGGCCCGGTCAAGATGTTACCTTGCACGGCGTACACGATGCCATCAAACTCGCCCGTGAGGCCGCCCTTCCACTCCGAAGCGCTCGTGCCACTGAACGTGGCGGCCAATCCCGTGGTGTCAACGATGCCGTACTGCCGCGTCTGGTGCCCGGTGTCAAAGGTCGAAAGGTCGGCCAGGATCTCCGCCGGCGTCAATCCGCGCGCCAGCCCGTCGCGGATGCGCACGCGATTGCGCCCCGACGAATCCACGAAGCTCTGGGCCGTCGCCGCGCCGACACCCGTGATGATCACCGGCGTGTTGGCCCGCAGGTCGAAGCTCGTCAGGCACGTCGCACTGCCCAGGGCGATCTCGCCCGTGCGGGTGTCCACCAGCAGGATCGACCACGTCGCGTGCGCCGTCCCCGCGGCGGTGAGCATCGTGGCGGTGGAGAGTGCGGCGAGCGTGGTTCGTGCGGGCATGGGGGAACTCCTTCGATGGGCGCGTGGTCGGTTCCACCCAGCATACCACGAATCGCCCGAATCCGAAAGCCGAATTTGCGTTGTTCTCGCTCAGGATCAACGAGTACGCAAACGTGAACTTGGGCAGAATGAGTCCCGATTTACCGGCCGTTCATCGCCAGTACCGGTTCCAGGAGCATCATTTCTTATGCACGGCGGCCGGCCGAGCCGCAACCGAGCGTCGGGCGTGTCGCCCGGCTCTGCGAGTTGCCCCCGCCCGCCGAGAAGAGGACGCACCATGAACCGGTACAACGATGACCGTGATTACGACCGCACCCGCAACAGCGGCCGCCGCTACGACACGCAGCAGGAGCAGAACCAGCCCCAGGGCGATTGGAGCTACGAGCGCCCCGGCGGGCGCGCTTCCAACGGCGACTGGGGATACCAGCAGGGCCAGCGCTCGCAGCCGTACGGCGCTCAGGGTGCGTACGAGGCCAACCGCGGCGGCAACGACTGGGGCTACAACCAGGGCCAGTACGGCCAGCAAGGGCAACAGGGCCAGCAATACCAGCAGGGCTACGGGCAAAACCAGAACCGCCAGTACGGCGGCTCCGAGCAGGGCCCGGCCTGGGGCCACCAGGGTGGGAGCCAGTACGGCACGCAATACCAGGGCAACCAGGGCCATCAGCCGTACGGCCAGAACCCGCAGCAGGGCTACGGCGCCCAGCACTCCGGCTCGCAGGGCAACCCCAGTTACGAGGGCTACGAAGGCCAGCGCTACCAGAGCGGCCAATCCGGTTACGGCCAGCAGAACTACGGCCAGCATAGCTATGGCCACCAGGGTTCTAGCCAGCAGGGCTATGGCCAGCAGTACAACCAGCCCACGTATGGCTCCCAGTCGTATGGCCAGCACTCGTACGGCCAGCAGAACCAGGGCTGGGGCAGTGGCTCGATCGGTGGCGGCCAGCAACGCCAGGGCAAGGCCCCCAAGAACTACACCCGCAGCGACGACCGCCTCAAGGAGATCGTCTGCGACACGCTCGTCGACCGCGGCTGCGATTGCTCGGAGGTCGAGATCGACGTCAAGGACAACGTTGTCACGCTCACCGGCACCGTCCACGATCGCGGCGAGAAGCACGAGTTCGAGTGGATCGCCGCCAGCGTCAACGGCGTGCAGGACGTCGAGAACCGCCTGAACGTTGACCGCGACCGCTCGCGCTCCACCAACTCGTCCGACTCGGACAACGGCTACGGCGCTGGTCGCGATATGTGGAGCGACCGCGACACCCAGCCGGCCAGCAGCATCCGCCAGGCCGGCAAGAGCGGCACCAACGTCGAGAACAAGCGCTCGGCGGGCGACACGACTACGCCCACGACCACCACCGCCGGCAGCACCGCCAGCGCCCGGCGCTGATCCCGCTTCGGCGACATCGTCACACCAATAACCAGCGGCGGCCGGGGACCTTAAGGGAGGCTCGGCCGCCGCTGCTGTAGATTCGCCTTGTCGGGCGGAGCCCTCCTGCGGCGAGGGAGGGGTGGGAGGGGCTGTAGATTGAAGGGATGGAAGGGGAAGTAGCCGGAGACGGACTCGCCCTGCCGCCTCCCCATACGATGCACCAAGCCCGCTTGAAAGCCACTCCGACGCCCCGAGGAGCCACGATGGATCTGGAAACCCGCATCGCCCAGTTCGAGAACATGTGCCGGGAGGACCCCGACAACGACATGGCCCACTTCTCGCTGGCCAACGCTTACGCCCAGGCCGATCGCCCCAGCGAGGCCGCCGCCAGCTACATGCGGTGCATCGAGCTCAACCCCGCCATGAGCAAGGCCTACCAGCTCGCCGGCGAGCAGCTCGTCGCCGCCGACCTCAAGGAAGAGGCCATCGAATTGCTCACGACGGGCTACAAGAGCGCGAGCGAGCGCGGCGACCGCATGCCCGCCACCACCATGAAGGCCATGCTCGAGGACCTGGGCGCCCCCGTCCCCGAAGTCCAGACCAAGAAGCCCACCGCCGCCGAGCTCGAAGAGGGCGACTTCATCTGCCAACGCACCGGCAAGCGCGGCCACCAGCTCCCCCGCCCGCCCTTCAAGGGCCCCATTGGCCAGTGGATCTACGAGAACATCAGCCAGGAGACCTGGAACGCCTGGATTGGTCAGGGGACGAAGGTCATCAACGAGCTGCGGCTTGATCTCAGCCAGGACCAGGACGCCGAGACCTACGACCAGCACATGCACGAGTACCTGGGCGTCGACGAGGCGGTGCTGGCCAGGAGCCGGTAAGCACGCCCAAGCGCGACACAACCCAACCCCCTCCCCCGCTCCCAGCGGGGGAGGTGCCGAGGTCCGCCGAGGCGGAGGGGGTCTTCGCGTGTTCGCGTGCGCACGATCAACACCTCTGAATGGTCTAAGACCCCCTCCGACCCCGGAAGACCGGGGCCACCTCCCCCGCTGGGAGCGGGGGAGGGGATGGGAGGCCGCCCACCCTCCGGTAACCGTCCACCCACTCAACCCCGCCCTGTCCCACGCCCGATATCGGGGGCACGGGCGTGTTCTGGTTGTCATGAGCGCCCAAATATTTTTCCGAACGGCGGGGCCGCTTCCTTTTGTCGAGATGGGGGGAGCGGCCCTGGTCGTTTGATGGGCGTGGGAACTGGCCCGCAACCCGAACACCCGCCAGATCGATCCAAACAGAGAACAACCCCGAAGCCCTCGGGTACGGTCTTTCTTCGCTCGGGAACGATTTTCCTCCAGTGGGGAGCCTCTCACCACCAGTCCGGAGAGGCTCACCACCGGTCCGGAGCCTCTCCCCACCGGTCCGGAGAGTCTCACCACTGGTCCGGAGCCTCTCCCCACTGGTCCGGAGAGGCTCCCCACTGGTCCGGAGGGGCTCCCCACCGGTCCGGAGAGGCTCCCCACTGGTCCGGAAGGGCTTCCCACAGGTCCGCAGAGGCTCCCGACCGGTCCCGGACGCCCCGGTCCTGTTCGGAAAGGCAGCGGCGGGGCCCGCGATCAAGGCCCGATGCCTTCGGTCCGATACCTGGGGCATGCCACTCTTCGGCTCGATGTCACCCCTCCAGATCGCCGTCGGCCTCTTCGTGGGCCTGCTGGGCATGGCGATGTTCGTGTATGGCAAGAAGGCCGAGCGCCCGGCCATCCTCGTCGCCGGCCTGGCGCTGTGCGTGCTGCCCATGCTCGCGCACGGCGTGCTGGCCCAGCTCGGGCTGGCCGCGGCGTGCGTGGTGGGGGGTGTGGGGCTGGGAAGGGTGTTTGAGGGGGGTGGGGTGGCGTGAGGGCATGTCGCCCTACTCTCGCTTGTTAGGCTGGGTATCTAGCCGCTTTATCACGACTTCAATGTCTACGTTTTCAGTTCCCGAGACGTCCTTCTTTGCGACTGATTCTTCTGCCATGTCGCTTTCCTTTTGCACTTCTTGAAGTGCAGCCCACTGAGTTGTAAGTTCATCCGGAATCTGATTCCAGAACGATTCGGTATCGGCTGGAAAGAAGGGGCAATGTCGGTCGGATTCCCTCTCAAAAAATTCGCGCAGAAATGCACTGACAGATGCAGGCTCGGTTTTCACATTTCTTCCCAGCACAACATCTTCTTTGGTTTGCACGCCACGCGCGCGGTCAATGAAGAACACTGGGTACGGCCTGCCGTCCATCACGCCCTTTAGTGGTTGGCGGCCCAAGTATCCAATCGCCAGATCATCGAAGAGATCTGGTCTGGGCTGGCTACATAGGACGAATGCGAGTCCGGCCGAAAGCGGTACAAACCGATTGTCCGCGAACCGAGTAAGTCGAAAGCCGAGATCAATGCCTGGTCCAAGAAAATCTCGAACCTTGATTGGCTTGCCATCATGATCTGCTTGCGAAATCTCCACCACGGTGTTGGGCAAGGGCGTATTAGTGAGCCAAACCGTGGTCTTTAGACCAAGGCTCGGAGCGCCAAGCCGTATCTGGGTCTCATATTCATCAACAGCTTTTAGTAGGGAATGCAACCGCAGAAACACATGTGACCTTGTTGGAACGTTTGCCCAGACGAGAATTTCGTCGCCAATGAACTTCCAGAGTTTCCATGGTTCATCATTGCAGGATTGGAATCTTGGTTCACGTCCATAATTGTCTTCTGCACGATTGATCTCTTGCGGAAAATCAGAGAAGAAATTACGAAAGCGGTGTACCCAATCCTTGCCCTTTGATCGAGGCTGCTGCTTAAATGCCGTAGAATTTGATATATCTACACTGGCAAAGAGACAGCACTGCCAAGTCATGCCGCGTTCCTCGATACTCAGATATTCAGCGACTTGCGGCGCACTTCAACCGCACTTTCGGAAACTCGAAAGTGTCGCGCAATATGGGCGTTCGAGCTTTCGTCAGAAACCATCTGACGGAACTCGCTTTCGGGCATCAAGAAGCTGGCTGCAAACCAGTTTGCTTCCCATTCGAGTCGATTGGAGCCTTTTCTGTTGGTCGACATGGGATTGGCCCCTTGTCGAGAATGCAAAAGGTAGTGGCCCAACTCGTGGGCTAAGGTAAATCGATCTCGCCGTGTGTTGCCAAGGTTAGGGAGGACAACATCAAAGTCGTTCGCGCCATGCACGACGATAGTGGGATCTTCTTGAAGAAAGTCCACGGTATCAAAATAGTGAACCTTGCCACCCAGCATCTCAACTACAGTGGAGACATCATCTCCAGGAGCAAAGTTGAGCTCTTTGGCAACAGCTACAGCATATTTTTCGATGGACGCCTTGGATATGTTAGTCGCTAAGCGACTTGCTGCGGATCCTTCAGCGTACGTTATACCCTGACGCTTGAGGTGTTCCATGGCGCTAACATAGCCCGATCGACAGAGAATGTCAAGAGAAAAGGCCGGATCGCCGGCCTTAAAAAAGAGACACTGATATACTAGTATGTACTAGTAATCAAAATCATCCCCACCCGCCATCGGCACCTTCGCCTTCTTCTCCTTGCGCTCCACCACCGCGGCCTCGGTGGTCAGCAGCAGGCCGGCGACGCTCGCGGCGTTCTCCAGGGCCACGCGCTCGACCTTGGTGGGGACGATCACGCCCATCTTCACCAGGTCGCCGTACTCGCGGGTCAGGGCGTTGAAGCCGAAGCTGGCATCGCTGCTCTCCTCGACCTTGCTGGCGATCAGCGAGCCCTCGAGGTCGCAGTTCTTGGCGATCTGCTTGATGGGGGCCGCGACCGCACGCCACACGATGTCGACGCCCAGGCCCTCGTCGCCGGCCAGCTTCTTGCGCAGGCCGTCGAGCTTCTTGCGGGCCCGGAGCACGGCCGTGCCGCCGCCGGGCAGGATGCCCTCTTCGACGGCTGCGCGCGTGGCGTGCAGGGCGTCCTCGACGCGGGCCTTCTTCTCCTTCATCTCGACCTCGGTGGCCGCCCCGACGTTGATCTGGGCGACGCCGCCGGCCAGCTTGGCCAGGCGCTCCTCGAGCTTCTCGCGGTCGTAGTCGCTGCTGGCGGCCTCGACCTGGTGGCGGATCATGTCGATCCGGCCCTTGATGTCGGCGCTCTTGCCGGCGCCCTCGATGATGGTCGTGTTGTCCTTGTCGATCACGACCTTCTTGGCCCGGCCCAGCTCGCGCAGCTCGAGCTTCTCCATGTCGATGGCAAGCTCTTCCATCACGGCGGTGCCGCCGGTCAGCACGCCGATGTCCTCGAGCATGGCCTTGCGGCGGTCACCAAAGCCCGGCGCCTTGACGGCGGCGACCTTCAGCACGCCCCGCAGCTTGTTGACCACGAGCATGGCGAGCGCGTCGCTGTCGACGTCCTCGGCGATGATGAGCAGGCTTTTGCCGCTCTCGGCGACCTTGCCCAGGATGGGGACCAGGTCCTTGGCGCTGCTGAGCTTCTTCTCGTGGATGAGCACGTAGCAGTCGTCCAGCACGCACTCCATGTCGGCGGCGCTGGTGACGAAGTGGGGGCTCAGGTAGCCCTTGTCGAACTGCATGCCCTCGACGAGCTCGACCTCGGTCTCCAGGCTCTTGCCCTCTTCGACGGTGATGACGCCGTCCTTGCCGACCTTGTCCATCGCCTTGGCGATGATGTCGCCGATCTCGGCGTCCTGGTTGGCGCTGCACGTGCCCACCTGGGCGATCTCCTTGCTGGAGGAGACCTTCTTGGACATGCTCTTCAACTCGGCGACGATGGCCTCGACGGCCTTCTCGATGCCGCGCTTCACCTCGTTGGCGTTGGCGCCGGCGGTGATGTTCTTGAGGCCCTCGCTATAGATGGCCTCGGCGTAGATAGTCGCGGTGGTGGTGCCGTCGCCGGCGTCCTTGGAGGCCTTCGAAGCGACGCTCTTGACCATCTGGGCGCCCATGTTCTCGTAGGGGTCCTCCAGCTCGATCTCCTTGGCGACCGTCACGCCGTCCTTGGTGACGGTGGGGGCGCCGAAGGACTTCTGGATGGCCACCACGCGGCCCGAGGGGCCCAGGGTGACCTTGACGGCCTGGGCGAGTTTCTGGACGCCGCGGAGGATCCGCTCGCGTGCGTCGTTGTCGTATGCGATGTCTTTCGCTGCCATGGTTCACACTCCCAAAGTTCGTTCGCGGCCGTGTGGGCCGGTTGTGTGCTCGTTGTGCCCGCCGGCGTTGGCCCGGGCGATGTCTTACTTGTTCAAGTGGCTGTTCAGTTGGGGCGGGCCGATCCGCACCCAGGCCACGCTCGCGGCGTCGATGATGGCGATGTTCTGCCCGTCGGTGACCTTGACCATGTGGTCGCCCTCCTCGGGCACGAGCATCGCGTTTGGCACCAGCAGCAGGCTGGCCTGCTCGCCGGTGTGATGGAAGGCGAACGTGGCGTCACGCCCGCCGGTGAGTTCCTTGAGCGCTGCGCGCAGCTCGTCGGTGGTCATGGGCGAGTCCCTTCCGCCGTCGCGAAGCGAATCAGCCCTCGAGCACCGCCAGCACGTCGGCCTCGGTCATGATGAGCAGCTCGTCGCCCTCGAGCTTGACCTCGGTGCCCGAGTAACTGCTGAAGATGATGCGGTCGCCCTTCTTGACCTCGAGCGGGATGCGCTCGCCGGTCTCGGTGTTGAGCGCGCCGTCGCCGACGGCCTCGATCACGCCGGTCTTCGGGCGGTCCTTGCTGCTCTCGGGCAGGAAGATGCCCGAGGCGGTCACGCTCTCGGCCTCGTCACGCCGCACGATGATCTTGTCGTGCAGCGGGCGGATGTTCAGTTTCTTACGGGTCTTCGTTGCGGCCATCGTGCGTCGCTCCTCTGCAAAGGGCCCGGTTCACTCGGGCGCTGGGTGTGTGTGGTTGGTCAGGATCAGGATCGAGTCTGGTTTGATGCGTTCGCTCCGGTGGCCGCCCCGCCCTCCACGGCAGTCGGCCACCGGAGCGAGCCGGTTGCTTACGTTGCTCCGGGCCATTGGCCCCGATAGTGGCGCGCCAGCACGCGGCGCAGCACCTCCAGTAACAGTTCGACGTCTCGGTGGTGGCTCGGGCGATCGACCACCGCGAACGCGTCGGCGAGCAGCGCCCGCATCGACTCGCGGCTGGCCTCCCGGGCCGACCTCGCCCGTCGGATGACGATCGTGGGCGGCCGGCTCTCGCTCCGCCGGAGCAGTTCCAGCAGCCGCAGCCCGCCGTCCTCGGCCGACCCGGTATCCATGGGCAAGGCCAGGTCGACCACGGCCATGTGGATGGGCATCATGGAGATGACCTTGGTGGCCTCCGCCCCCGAGTGGGCCCGCATGGTGCGGACGCCCATGGGCTCGAGCAGCGGCGGCAGCCGATCGGCCCACGACTGGTCGGGCCGGCTGGCGTCGCTCAGCAGCAGGTTCAGCCGGGGCTGGCCGGGCTGGTTCGGGATGGGAGCCGAGGGCTTCACGCCCTGTTGCATACAAGCCGCGTGCCTGTGGATGGGCTTGGTGGGACCCCCGCCAGAGGTCCGGCAGTGGGGGTGCGGCGGTGCCAGCCCTCACAGTACGGATCGGCGAGGTGTCATCTTGGCAGGTACGGGTCCAAGATGGGCTCGACTCAGGCCGGGCTCGGCGTCATCCCGCCGGCCATCTCGGGGCCCTCGTCGTCGTCGCGCTGGGGCTCGGGGGCCTTGGGCTTGCGATCCCGCTCGGCCAGCAGCAGGTCCGAAACCGACGCCTTGTTGAGCGATCCGCCGCCGATGAGCAGGTGGACCTCCTCGGCCGTGAGCGTCTCGTGCTTGAGCAGGGCCTCGGCCACCGACTGCACCTTGGTCCAGTTCTCGTCGAGCATCCGCTTGGCCTCGGCGTAGGCCTCGTCGACGATCCTGCGGACCTCCTGATCGATCAGGTCGGCGGTGCGGTCGCTGTAGTCCTTGTCGGGCATGTAGGCTTCGCGGGTGTCGCTGCCGGTGTACCGCAGGAAGCCGAGCTTGTCGCTCATGCCCCACTCGGTGACCATGGTGCGCGCGAGCTGCGTGGCCTGGCTGATGTCCTGGCTCGCGCCGCTGGACATGTCGCCCATCGCGCGCGCCTCGGCGATGCGTCCGCCGCAGAGGACCTTGAGCGTCGAGTTGACCCACTTGAGCCCGTAGCCCATGCGGTCCTTCTCGGGCAGGCTGAAGGTCGCCCCGCCCATGCCGCCGCGTGGGATGATCGTGACCTTGTGCAGCGGGTCGCCGTGGGGGAGCAGGGCCTGGAGCACCGCGTGCCCGGCCTCGTGGTAGGCGACCAGTTTGTTCTCGTCCTTCTCGCGCACGCGGCTCTTGCCCGCGCGGCCGAACTTCACCTTGTCGCGGGCCTCTTCCAGATCCTCGTGCTCGACGAAGTCCTTGTCTTCCATGGTGGCCATGATGGCGGCCTCGTTCACGATGGCCGCCAGATCGGCGCCGCTGAACATCGGCGTGCCGCGGGCGATCTTCTCGAGGTCGACGTCGGGCCCGAGCTTCACCTTCTTGGCGTGCACGCTCAAGATCTGCAAGCGGCCCTTGAGGTCGGGCAGGCTCACCGAGATCTGGCGATCGAAACGGCCCGGGCGCACCAGGGCCGGGTCGAGCACGTCGGCCCGGTTGGTGGCCGCGATCACGATCACGCCGTCGGTGGCGTTGAAACCGTCCATCTCGACCAGGATCGCGTTGAGCGTCTGCTCACGCTCGTCGTGCCCGCCCGTGCTGTACCCCCCGCCGCGGCGGCGCCCGACGGCGTCGATCTCGTCCAGGAAGATCAGGCACGGCGAGTTATCCTTGGCCTGCTTGAACAGGTCTCGCACGCGGCTGGCGCCCACGCCCACGAACATCTCGACGAAGTCCGAACCCGAGATGCTGAAGAACGGCACGTCGGCCTCGCCCGCAATGGCCTTGGCCAGCAGGGTCTTGCCGCAGCCGGGAGGCCCGTTGAGCAGCACGCCGCGGGGGATGCGTCCGCCGAGCTTGGTGAACTTCTTGGGCGTCTTGAGGAACTCGATGATCTCGGAGACCTCGTCCTTGGCCTCGTCGATGCCGGCGACGTCCTTGAACGTGACACCGGTCATCTCCTTGTTGAAGACGCGGTGTCGGCTCTTGCCGAAGCTGCCCAGCATGCCCGCACCGCCCGCCGCCCCGCGCAGGCTGCGCAGGAAGATGAACGCGATGAAGATGAACAGCACGATCGGCAGCCCCAGCATGAGGTACACCGGCCAGTTGCTGCTGGGCTGGCTCTTGGCCTTCAGCCCCGTCTTGTCGAGGATCTGCCGGCCGATGGTCTCACGCGTCGCGGCGTTTACGTCGATGCGAACCGTCGTGCGTTCGCTGCTGTCCGGCCCGTCGAGCCGAACCGCACGCACGGCCGAATCGGAGATCACCACGCTGTCGGCTTCGATCTGGTTGGCGTCGTACAGGCTGTAGAACTGCTCGAGCGAGATCGACTCGCCCCGTCCGCTCTGCAGCATGAGCATGACCATCACGCTCAGCAGCACCAGCGCCACCACGAGGATCATCATCCGGCCCTGCGGCATCGCCGGGCCGGCGGGCTGCTGCCCGGGCCGCTTCCCGCCGGGGCCACCATCGGGGCCGCCCTGGCCCTTGGGGGCCTGGTTGGGGTTCTGGTCCTGCTGGCTCATCGCAAATCGACGCATTGATTCTCCGTGCCGGCCTCTCCCGATCGCACTGGTCTCCAACGAGCATCGGCCCGACGGGTGCTCATCCTAGAGGCCGTCTCGCGCCCGCCCGGCGGCCGCGAGGGGTGCCGGCAATACCAACCCGTGGGCCCCGTGCTGCATTCCGGGACCTTCTTTCGACTCTTGTACGCCCGATTCGCCCGCAGGGATCGTTACCATACCGAACGCATGGCTTCCAGAATCACCCCGGCCAGTTCCTCGGCGGCCGCCGAGAGCCCCACTTCGATGGGTTCACCGGCCGCGGGGATGAACGATTCGGTCACCGCGACGTTGATCTGGCGCGCCAGCACCCGCCCCGTGACGTTGCTGCGCCACTCGAAGTCGGCCACCACTCGCACGGCGACCTGCTGCGAGATACCTCCCTCGCTGTCCTGAGCGAGGCGGCGGATCTGCACGTCGCGGATGGTGCCGGTGAGGATCGTCTGCGCGGTGTCGGCGCCGGTCACCATCCAAGGCGTGTCGCGTTGCACGCGGCGGATGAGCGCCCCGGTCACGTCGCTCTCGAGGCCGGGGTGGAACGTCTCGTTCAGGAACACGTTCACCGCGATGCTGCTCACCCGATCGTCGTAGGACGACGAGAAGCTGTAGCCCTGCGTCGGATCGCTCGCGCAGCCGGCTGAGATCGCAGCGAACGCCAACACCACGCCCAGCAGCAACGCCCTCACGAGCCCGCTCCCTGTTCCAGCCAGCCGCGGTCGCGCAGGATGTCCAGCGCGTCCTGGGCGGCGGTCGTCCTTGGGTGGTCGCTCACCAGCCGCCGCAGTGTGTAGCGGGCCGAGGCCTTCTCGCCGCGCTTGAAGTACACCTTGGCCATCTCCAGAAGTTGCTGGCCCTGGCTCTCGTCGATGCGCACCCGCAGCGAGTCCAGTTCGGCCTGCACTTCCAGGTCGCCGGGGTACCTGTTCTCGTACACGTCGAGCAGCTCCTCGGTCTCGATGAGCCCCGATCCGTCGTACTCGGGCCCGTTGTACTGGGCAAAGGTCGTCTCGATGCGGGCCAGGAGCACGGCGCGGTAGAACGTCGAAGTGGGATACGCCTCGAGGAACGTGCCATAGACCTGGCCGGCCAGGGCGTAGTCGCCCGTCCGCCGGTAGTGCGCGCCGAGTTCGAGCGTCGCTCGCTCGGCCAACTGGCTGCCGGGCAAGCGCTCGGCGATGCGTGTGAGCAGCTCTTCGCCATCACGCCGGGCGCTGCTGATGCGCAGGCCCAGGAACTTGCGCCGCTTGCCCTCGATGTAATCGATCGCGATGGCCATCGTCCGCTCGGCGGCCTGGATGAATTCGGGGCTGCCCGCGTAGTTTGTGGATATCTGCTCGTAGTCGTACAGCGCCTCGTACTCGTCGTCGAGTGCCACCTTGGCGTCGCCGCGCACGAGCAGGGCCAGCGGCACCCATTGGTTGGCGCCCGACCGATTCTCGCGCAGCCACTGGTTGAGCATCTTCTTGGCCTTGCTCGGGTGGCCGCCGAGCAGCAGGGCCCACGCCTCGCGGATATAGGCCTCGTCTTCGTCCATGGGCTCGGTGGCCTGAGCGGCCTCCCAGCCCTGCTGCGAGAGCTCGAGCTCGGCGCGCTGCGCGAGCGCCGGCCCGGCCAGAACCAGAGCGCACAAAAGGAACAGGGCCACGCGCCTCGGAATGCACATGGCCCAGTATAGATCAGGCTTCCCAGGATGGGGCGGGTATCAGCCCCGGCGGCGGCGGCGCAGGCCCGCGAGGCCCAAGCCGCTCAGCAGCGTCAGCGACGCGGGAGCGGGGATCGTGTACTCATACTCGTATTCCACGATCATCAGGTTGTACTCGACCGGCCCGCCGGGCGTCCGCAACGGCAGCGTGCGGCCCATGTCCATGCCCTCCCAGGGATTCAGGAAGGAACTGGTCAGGTCGTACACCGTGAAGTCGATGCCACCGTTCTCGCTGACAAAGATCTTGTACTCGGTCACGGTGATGTCGCCGGTGAAGTCGAGGAACTCGATCGGGTCGCTTACGCCGATCTCCCAGCCGATGAACTGGGCCTCCTCGTCGCCGATCATGTGGCCGGCGGGCACCAGGGCACTGCCATCGCGAGAGCGGAACTCGAACTGGAGCACGTTGACCCCGTCGCCACGGATCTCGGACCACCTGGCCTCGACCGTATCCGGGCCGCCCAGCAGCGGGCCGACGGCTTGGAACGCCTGGTCGAGCTGGATCGACCGCTCGCTGCCGTGGATGACTTCCTGGCCGCTGCGGGAGAACGCCTTGAGCGCCACGCTGGCGGTCTCGTCGGCGTCGATCGTGCGGATGCCGGCGTCACCGGGCGAAATCTGGGCTGTGGCCGACGACGCGGCCACCAGAATCGCTCCAACCAAAGTCCCAGCCAACAGGCGTGACATCCGCACCTCCCAGTTGCGCGCTCGCACGAATGATGGAAACGCGCAACGGCAAACGCTGACGCGCTCGCGTTCACGCCGGTGGGGCGCACACACCCACCGATCTCTCCAGTGGCAAGGTACAACAGGATTAGGGTTTGGCCAGTAACCGGCGCAAAAACCGCGCCAAAAGGCCCAATCCAACCCGCGATGCGGACAATTACCCGGACTCGGTTGCCATCAGGATGAACCCGTCGAGCATCACCCGATCCTGGATCGTGCCGCCGAGTCCTTCCTCGACGAGCACCTCGAGGTCGCCGGAGACCCCAGCGGGCAGATCGATCGTAAAGGTCGCCTGGGGCCTATCACCGTACAAGCGGTGGGAGATCGCCTCACCCTCGCCGACTCGGACCGTTACCTGACAATCGCCCCACACGCGGCAGTCGTCGCGAAGCCGGGCACGGATCGCGACCCGGCGGGCGTCCGATGGCAACGCCCACGAGGCCGAGACCGGGCCGATGAGCTCGACCTCGGCCGAGCCAAGGAGCGTCCGGTTGGGGTCTCCTACCACAGGCGGCAGCGTCCAGCCCGATATTGCTTCCCACTTCGGAGCACCCAGATCGGCCAGGGGCCGGACGCCGCCGCTCTCGAACGCGACCGCCAGCACCTCGTTCATGGTGAGCGAGGCCAGGAGTTGGTCCTCGGAGCCGACCGGGGGGGCCAGGTCGAGCGTGACGCCGTCGCTGCCAGTCTCGATGCGGTCGACCGCGACGACCGACCCATCGCTGAGCCACACGCGAGACCCGGTGCTGCGTGCCTTGGGGTTGGCCAGCGTGATCGACGAAACCGAGGTCAGGTCGAAGGCGCGGGTCTGGCCGTCGACGTCGATCACCACGTTGGGCCACACGCGCTCCAACAGGCCGCGCGGCCGATCGCCGTTGGTCAGAACGAGCACGTCGTTGAGGTCGTCGTATTCGGCCTGTGGAGCGTTCTCGTCGAGCACGACCCGCCGCAGCGCGTCGAGCGGCACATGCAGCGTGCCCAGCAGTGGCGTGCTCCACTTGAGCCCCATATCGCCGGTCTCAGGGCCAGACTCCGCCGCCTCGGACGTGCTCTGGTACACCGGCATGCCCACGAAACGCTGCCCGTCGGCAAGCTCGATCCAGCTATCTCGCGGCCGGGGTGCATGGCCGCCGGGCTCGACCAGCGCCACGACCGACCCATCCAGCGGCACGCTCGCGCGCTCGCCTCCACGCTCGAACGAGATGCGTCCCGGCTCGAAGCGTACCTCGTTCACGACCTGTCGCCCGAGTTCCGAGTCTATCACGACGCGATCGGGCGAAGCCTGAGCCAGCACGCACGGTGCCAGCGCCAGTGCGGCCATGATCGCGGCTGCTCGCATTCCGGATTGCTTCGGGCGTCTGATCAAGTTCTTCCTCGCAGGCTCACTTCTGATAGATCGGCAGGTATCGCTTGGGCATTTGCAAGACAATGAGCGCCATAGCCGTCCCATAAGCCGTGCCCACCGTGCGATCGGGCCACTCGCCGTTCGGGCTCTGCAGGTCGATGAGTTCGCGGCGCGCCGCCGGCCACCAGGTGCGCCACGCGTCGCCGCCGGCCAGATACATCGCCTGGACGGCATAGTAATGGCCGTAGAAGAAGTACCCCCGACGCAGGCCTTGCCCGGGCAGCGCCTCGCGGATGAGGTAGTTCACGCCCGGGTCGATCGCCTCGTCGGTGAACTCGCCGGCGTAGTACAGCGTCGCCACGCCCGCTGCAGAGCGAGGCCACGCGCTCGATCCGTTGCGGGTCTGGTAGCGGAATCCGCCGTCGGGATTCTGGCACGCCTTGACGTACTCCACCGCGTTGTCGATTACCTCGCTGCTCACCTCGATGCCCGCGTTGCGAGCCGACCGCAGCGCCATCACCTGGCAGATCGTCACGCTCACGTCGGCATCGTTGGGCACGGGGTTGTACCGCCAGCCGCCCTCTTCGTTCTGCGAGCGTTCGATCAATCGCACGGCCTTCACGAGCGCTTCGTGCAGCCGCTCTTGCAGCGCCTCGTCACCGCCGCTCATGCCGTAGACCTCGCCCAGGAACAGCGCCGCGAACCCGTGCCCGTACATCGGGCTGGGCGCCTGGTCGTCGGCCAGTAGCCCGCTCTCGCCCGAGCGATCGAGCACGTAGTCGAGCGCCTTGCGGATGTGCTCGCCATACTGCCCGCGCCCGGGCATCTGCCCGTCGGCCATGAACGCCAGCGCCGCGAGCGATGTCACCGCGACGCCCCGCCCCCACGAGCCATCGCCGAACGAGCCGTCGTCGTTCTGCTGGCTCGCCAGGAATGTCAGCCCCTTCGAGATGCTCGCATCGAGCTCGGGCGTGATCTCAACCAACGGCTGCGCTTCGGGCGCCGGGGCCTCTTGCGCCAGTGCCGTTCCGCTCAGCGCGATGATCACCAGGCTGGTCGCGATTTGCCTCAATTCCCAGCCTCCTCGGCCAACCGACGGTAGTACGCCTCGGTGATGGCCCGATACACCGCGCTGTAGGCATCGGAAGAGCCCTGCCGCAGCGCCTCGCGTACGCGCGGCGGCAGAGCGCCCCACGTGGCGCCCACAGCTGCTTCATCGCCCAAGGCCCCGCCTTGTTGCGGCTGGCCTTGGATGCCCTGAGGGTCGGTTGTCTGCTGTTGCTGTTGGCCCTGCTGCTGATCTTGTTGCTGCTGCTGGGGAGCCTGCTGCTGTTGTTGCTGCTGGTTCTGTTGTTGCTGTTGCTGCTGCTGTTGTTGCTGGTTCTGCTGGTTGCGCGCGGCCTCGATGAGCTGGTCGAGCGCGGCGATGGCCTCTTCTTGCACACGCTGCGTCGCCAGGCCCGTCTGGCGATCGGTGTCCAGCCGCGTTGTCGCCCGCTGCATCAGGTCGACCGCACGCAGGAATGCGCCGGCCAATCCGCCCTCGAGTTCCCGTTCCAGGTCGCCGTCTGGTCGCTCACTCACGTTGCCGGGGTTGGTGATGCCAAGCAACTCGTCGAGCGTTGGCTCGTCGCCGCCCTGCTGGGGCTCGCGCTTCTCTTGGTCCCTGGGCTGGTTCTCTTGTTCCTGCACACCGAAGCCCAGCGGCCACCGCGGCGCAACACCTCCGGGGTTTTGTTGCTGCGATTGCTCGTTCAAACGCTGCACGAGTTCGCTGGCGGCCTCGCTCAACTCACGCTGCAAGCGGCCGGCATCCTCGATGCGCTCGGGCCCGAGCACACCGTCGTCGATCGCCCGGGTCATCTGCGCCGCCTCGACCTGCATGGTGCGAAGCAACAACAATTCGGCCATCGGCGGCACGACACCCTCTTCGTCGCCCTGCTGCCCGGGCTGGCCCGCGCCCTGCCCACCCTGATTGGCGTCGGCGAATTCCTGCTCGCCCCGTTGCGTGCTGCTGTCGAGGGCCTCGATCAATCCACGCAGCACCGTGACGATCGTGTCCTGCGAGTACAGCGTGTCGCCCGACACGGTACCATCTTCGAGCAACTCGCCCGCACGCTCGGCGGCGCGATCGATGCGATCGTGCGCGAGCCGGAACGCGGTCGCCTCGTCCAGCCCTTCGGTGCGTTCACGCACGTCGTCGAGCTCGGCGTGCAGCTTGCGTTGCCGTCCGCCGAGGCGGCGTACGAGGATCTGCTGCCGCCGCGAAAGCTCCTGGTCGGCGTACGAAGCGGTCTCGTCACGCAGGGTCGTTTGGGCGGCCAATGCCTCGGCGTAGGCCTTGCGCAGCTCCTGCCGCTGGCGTTGCAGCTCGCGCTGGCGGGCCTGCTCGTCCATCGCGTTGGCCTCGTCGAGCGCCGCTTGCAGCCGCTCGAGGCTCTCGCGCTCACGCAGCAGCGCGTTGGCGTCGTCGACAGGGTTCGACCGCAGCGCGACGATCGCCTCGTCCTGCGCCTCGGCGGCATCAAGCAATTTGCGTGCGATGCCCGCCAGAGCCTCGTCGCCCGCGGCCCGGTCCTGTGCGAGCGCCGCCGTATCGCGTGAGAGGCCGATCATCGTCCGGTCGAGCCCGTCGAACGTGCGCGCCTCCTGCGACATCTCGAGCTTGCGAATCTCCGTTGTTTGCCGCTCGATGAGGGCTTCGATTGCCGCCGACAACTCGGCCAGCACGCGCCGCAGTTCCTTGTCGCGGTCCTGCCCGGCCTCGTCCAGTCGCTCGGTCACGTCCTCGAGCGCGTCGAGCGCCCGCTGCTGGCTCTGCTGGGCCGACGACATCTGGTTCTGCTCGGCCTGCTCGGATGCCTGTTGCATCTCACGGGGCGCCTCGCCCTCTCGGCCACGCTCGGCCGCCTCGCGCAGCGTTTCGGCGCGCGCTGGATCGCTCTCAGCGATCGCTTCGGCCCGGTCGGCGAGTTGGTCGAGCGCTTCCTGCGCCCGTCGCGCGAGCTCGGCCTGGCGCTGGGCGATCTGCTCCACTCGCGAACGTTCCTCCTGCGAGAGCTGGTCGAGCGACCGGCCGGCCATCTGCGCTTCGGCCTCGGCTGTCTGCTCCTGCAACTCGCGCTGCTGCTCGATCAACCGATCCAGGTCACGCCGCGCGAGCCACTCGTCTTCGTCACGAGACAGCAAACCAACCAACCCGCCCAACTCATCGCGGACCCGCTCTTGTGCGCGCTCGGCGGCCTCTCGGGCCTGCTGTTGCTCGGCTTCGCTCTGTGCGCCGCCCGATTGCTCGAGCGATGCCTCGGCCCGATCCGACTGCTCCGCGGCCGCGTTCAGGTGCTCCTGTGCCAGCCGCAAGAGTTCGTCGAGTTCCTGGTCGCTCAGCGCATTGCGTTCGGCACGTTCGGCGACTTGGCGGACCGTCTCAGCCTGTCTCGAGAGCTGGCCGGTCAGGTCACCCTGGTCGCGGGCCAAATCGTCGTCGTCGTTGGCATTGCGGGCCTCACCAAGTTGCGTTGCCTCGTCGAGCACGTCACGCTGGGCGCGATCGAGCCGCTTGGCGCTCTCGCGAACAGCCGCCATCTCGGCGCGAAGCTGGTCGACCAGTTCGCTCTCGCCGATGATGCGGATGCGGCGTGTTGCCGACTCGACCGCATCGCCGCCACGCAGGTCGGTGGCGAGTGCGGTGACTAGCAACTCATCGCGCGGGTTCAGATCGAGCTGCGAAAGTTCAACCACCGCCGCCGCGCGCGCTTCGAGGGGCGCGGTCGTGTCGCTCCAGCGTGCAAGCTCGATAGCTTCGCCCATGGGCTCGGGCGGTGCGCCCTGGCTGCCGGCCGGGGGCGTCGCACGCTCGGCCAGCAGCACCACGGAAACCAGTCCGAAATCGTCGCGACCCTCACCCACCATGGGCAGCGTCGCGGTCGCCAGCACCGACTCGTCCTGCTCGGGTTCGAGGACGGCCGCCGTCGGGTCGGCGTCGGCCAGCACGTCCAAGGCGATCACCAGCGGTCGACGCGACGTGATTCCCAGCTCATCGCTCAACTCGATCGACAGCGACGCCGGCGTGTCGGCCTCGACTCGCACGACCGCGCCCAAGCCATCGGCCATGGGTTCGATGCTGGTATCCTGCTCGTCGCCGGTGCCGTCGGACACCGTGATCGAGAGGTCTGGCCTCGCGGCGGTGTTGAATCGCAGGTCGATTTCGACGACCGAGCCGGCGAGCACGGGGCCGAGCACGGCGGTGTCCTCGCCGCCCAGCGCCAGCGGCACGCGCTCGCTCTGGTTGCCAAGCCCAAGGACGCGCGCACCCGATGCGGCCTGCGCATACGCCGGCGGCTCGACGCGTGCGCTCGCCTGGATCACGCGCGGTGGGCGAACAAGCTCGATCGTCGCCGTGTCGGTGCGGTCGTCGCTGGTTTGCAGCCAGAGCTCCATCGTGACACGCTGGGTTTGCCGCAAGGCTTCGGCCGCGGGGTTCACGAGCCGCTCGAACACCTCGGCGGTGCCGTCGTTGGCGGGCGCGCCCTGGCTGGTGAGCGCCAGCTTCTGCGGTACGCCGCCATCCAGTCGATACCACGCCTCGACGCGCGTGCGGCCCACGGGCCGGTCGGTGCGCGTCAGCAGGCCGCGGATCGCGATCGGATCGCCCAGCGGATGAAAGCGCGGCATCTCGGCCAGTTCGACGGCGGTGCGCGAGGGCCACTTCACGCCGGCCCACGGCGCGAGCAATCGCGTCGCGCCCAGCTGGGCCATGTCGGGCCGCATCGCGGCGTACGTCGAGATCGACGCGGCCACGAGTAGACACACGCCCAGTGCGCGGAGCGTGGGCGGCCGCTTCATCAGGTCGGGCAGCGAATCACGCGAGAGATTGTCGATGAGCGACTCGTACCGCGGCTCGAGCGTTCCGCTTTGTGCCAGGTCGGTGGCGTTGGCCAGGCGACCCTTGAGGTCGGGCCGGCCGCTTTCGAGACGCAGCGCCAGGTCGGTCAGGCTCGGGCTCATGCGCCACGCGGGCCACACCAGCTTCACGATGGCCCAGCCAGCACCCGCGATCGCGCCGAAGACCGCGGCGTAGCGCACCCACTCGGGCAGCCGGGCCGCATAGTCGAGCAGGCCGACGATCGCCAGCCCCGCGAGCACGGCGGCGATCGTCCAGCCCAGGCGGCGGGACACGAGCAGCAGCCGTGCCTCGCGGCGGATCCGCGAAAGGCGGCCAAGCAGCTTCTTAGCGCTGGCGTGTCCGGCTTGGGTGCTGGCCATGGCTCGGGCTCCGGGGTCTATAGACAGGCTATCGGCTCGACCGTCGCCCGCCTGACAAGGGCGCACTATCTAAGGGATACGTCCAAGGCGTCCGCCCGTTCCGATCCGAATTGTCACAACCGCGTGGCGATCACGAACGAACTCGCCGCCACCACCGCCGCCGTGCCGATGCGGAGCACATGAGGCCCCAATCCCACGACGGGTAACCCGGCATCAGCCACCTTTGCTCGCTCCCGGTCCGAAAAACCACCCTCGGGGCCCACCAGCACGTGGATGCCTCGCGACCAAGCTTCCGCCGGGGCGTCAGCAAAAACCCGTGCAGCAGGCTGCCCACCTGAATCGGCGATAACCGCTCCGGGCAGCTCCAGCGCCTCATCGAACGAGATCGCCGGCTCGAGATCGAGGAACCAGGGCCGCCCGCACTGCTTGGCGGCCTCCTGAGCGATGCGGGCGAGGCGGTCCATCTTGCCCTGCCGGGGCTCTCGCTCGCTTCGCTGGGTTTCCAGCGGCCGCCAACTGGACGCCCCAACCTGGCTGAGCTCGTCGATCATGGTTTCCAGCAGGTCGCCCTTGGGCGCGGGGCACAGCACATGGACAGCCGGAGTGGGCCTGCGGTGCTGGTGGTGCTGGGTGATCTTCACCAGGAGCCGCCAGGAATGCTGGAATCCGTTTTTATCGGAACTTTCAACGGCCGCCTCGGCCATCCGGCCCGCACCATCCATCAGGATGAGTCGCTCGCCCGTTTCCATCCGCCGGACCCGCACAGCGTGCCGGGCCTGCTCGCCCTCGATGGCCATCTGGGCCTGATCCGGATCGAGGTTGTCGACGATGAGGTGGTGCATGACGGGGCTCTATGGTTGTACGGCTGGTTCTCGGACGGAAAGATGGGTAGGTCCGAGATCTTCAGTCGCGGTCCGATTCGGTCGATGAACGCTGCGGTCTATGCCACGACACGCCGAGGACATCTCGAAGATCGAGGATATCGGCCAGCGGCTGGACGCCCTGCTCGATGCGCTGGAGACCTCCTCGAGCGAGGTGGCCCGCATCGGGTCGGATCTGGATAAACCGCTTGAAGAGTTGCTGGCCGAGGAGCCGGCGGCGAAGGCAGAGGCCAGCCCAGCACAATCACCCGAATCCGAAGTCGACGCACAGGAGCCTGAGGCTGAGCCGGTTGCGGTGGATGAGGTCGGCCCCGAACCTGAGCTAGAAGACGCCGTGCTCGATAATGTGGTGGAACAGCGAGCGGCGAACGTCGATAGCGAACCCGTCGATGAAGCCGAGCCCGGCGCTGTTGACGACACAGATCCTGAACCCGAGGCGGAGGCCGAAACCGAGATCGACGATGGCCTGCTGATCGAACCCGAGACCTACGCCGAAGCGTCCGAGAGTGACGACATCGACGGCGCGCCCGTTGGGCCGCTGAGTCTGGAAGAGGAGCTCGACGAGGAACTCGAATCGCTCCTCGCATCGGGGATGTTCGAGGATCCGCTGGCCGAGATGGGTGTCGACGAGTCGGCCGAGCAGCTCGAACTGCCCGAGGATCCTCCGCCGCCCGTAGAAACCGCGCCAGAGCCGGCCTCAGAGCGCAAGCCCAACCTGCCCACCGACGAAGCCGAGCTGATCGGCGAGCTCGACGAGCAGCTCGCGGCGCTGGCCGATGCGCAGCTCACGGAAGACGAGCCCCCCGAGACGGAGAAGGCAAGCGAGCCAGTCGAGGCGCCGAAGGTCGAGCCAAGGCATGCTCCCGCGGCTGTGGCCCCCGAAGTGAAACCCGAGCCTGCTGGGGAACCAGAGATTGTCACCAAGCCCGTCGCCCCCGCGCCGGTGCCCAAGCACGGTTGGAAGCTTCATGCCGATCGCGCGTGGCGTGTCGCCAAGCCCGCTGCGGAGACGGCGTTGGTGCGGACAGGCAAGTTGGCCGTGGCTGGCGCGACGCGTGCGAGTGCGCCTCTGAAGGACAAGCCGCAGCTCAAGCAGATCGTGGGTTGGGTCGGCCTTGTGCAGGCGTTCCTGGCGGGTTGCGTGTGGGCGTATCTGATGCTCTGGCACAACCCACCCGCGCCGGCGGCGGAGACGCCGCAGCCGACGATTGTCGCGCCGAGCGAGCGGTGATGGTCCGCATGCTCAAGCACGCCGCTCGGAAGGACCGCCTATGCCAGTTTGGTGCGGATGTGATTGGGACCCGTGATCGTCTTGTGCACGGGGCACTTGTCGGCGATCTCGGTCAGGCGTGAGCGTTGCTCGTCGGTCAGGTCGCCGTGGGCGGTGAGCGTGCACTCGATGAGGCTGATCATGCCATCGGCCTCGCCGCAGTCTTCGCAGTCCTTGGCGTGCACGCGCTGGTGGCTCAGTTCGAGTTCGAGCCGGTCCAGCGGCCATTCCTTGCGGTCGGCGTACATGCGCACGGTGATGGCCTTGCATGCGCCAAGGGCCGAGAGCAGCAGGGCGTAGGGGTCTGGCCCATCGTCGGTGCCGCCGACACTGGTTGGTTCGTCGGCCACGAGCGTGTGCGCGCCGGCTGAGATGTCGGTGTGGTAGTGGTCGGTGCCGATGCTGACACGAACGACGCGAGGCTCTGCCATGGGTGTTCTCCTTGGCAGAGCCTATCGCGATTCTGGCTGGATGTATTCCGACGCGGGTTTAGCCGCCGCCGCCGGGGTCTGCGGGGTTGCTCGTCACGATGCGTCCGCCGACAACAGCGCTCACGGGCTGCTGGCCGAAGCCGTCGATGGTGGAAATGCCAGTGTCGACACCCATGGTGACGTAGCGGCGGCCCTCGACGACGGCGCTGATGCGGCGCGTGGGCCAGTAGGTGTAGCCGACGATGCCGCGATGCACATAGTCGGGAGCACGCACGATGATGGTGCCCTTGAAGTAGCGGATGGAGCCGCGGGTATTCTCGATCCAGTGGTCGGGCTCGACCAGGTCCTGGATGAGGTTGACGATCTCCTCGGCACGAACCTTGATGTCTTCCTCTTCGGGCTGCTGGTCGCCCTGGTCTTGGAAGGGGCTTTGTCCGCCGCCGCCCTGGCTGCTCTGGAGGGCCTGCTGGAGGTCGATAGTCGGCACGTCGGGATACTCGGGCAGCACGAGCAGCAGGTCGTTGATGTCGTAGATCTCGGTACGGTTGTAGCGGTTCAGGCGGCTGGTTGGGCCGACCTGCATCTCGCCCCACTCGGTCATCTGCCAGTTGTTGCCGCCGCCGAAGGCGTCCTCGGCCTTGGCCAGCACCCGCTCGAGCACGGTGATGGCCGGGAGGTTTTCGACCTTGAGGCTGATGGTCTGCTCGGGGTCGAGGCCCATGCCGGTGCGATCGTCCATCCAGAAGATCTCGAGGTTGGCCTCGGTCTGCTGCACGATGTAGTCCATGACGGCCTTGAGCGTCAGGTCCTGGAAGTCGGCGGTGATGGGCTTCATCATGCGCGACAACGTGACGGCCTCGGGCCGGGTGCTGGTGGAGGCGTACTGGGCGGGAGCACCTGCCTCGTTGGCCGTGGTGGATGACTGGGCGATCGCGGGCGTGGAAATCAGCCCGGCGAGTGCCAGCATGGAAACGGTGCGATACGAACTGGGGCGACGCATGGCTGCCTCCTTATCGGACGGCCGGGCGGGTGAAAGCGGGGCACCCGTCTGCCGGCGCGTGCGGGCCTGGCGGTGGTGCTCAGGCCCGGGGTTTCCTGCCCGGATGTCTCCGCGGCCAGAGGGTGGCCGCCGGTTCATCGTATCGGCGGCTCCGGGCCGCCGGTTGTGGGCTCCATCTCTATACCACTGAACCGGGCAGGCGTTGCAGGGTGGCGGGCGATGGCTTGGCCGCCAGAGATTGGACGCCTGGAGCCCCGGGTTTGTTCCGCCACGGCCGCCAGTCCCAAGATCCGGGCATGCGGAGGCGTGGGAGGCTGGCCTCACACAGGCGAAAATTGCGCGTTTCAAAAAAATATTGTGGTTTGGGAGGATCGGGCAAAGTCCCCCGCCTGGGTTGCCGAAACTAGTTGTGCCAGCCAGGGCAGGACGCCGGCCGGCACGTCGAGCCAGTTCGCAGTTGAGACACGAGGTTGGGCCCCGATGGGGGTTGCGCGATCGTCGCGCGCTCCCGGGGCTCGGACGCCGACCGAAGGCGGTTGGCGCCAGACAAGGAGAGTTGTTCGCATGAACAGCCTGATCAGCGGCGCCGCGAGCGCCACCCCGTTGAGCCCCTGTGGCACCCCCTTCTTTTCGTCGTTCGTTTCTCCGTTCAGCAGCCCCATCAGCAGCGCCGTGTTCGGCCAGATTGGAAGCCCCATGATCAATCACAACAGCTTCGGTCCGTTCTCGACCCCGTTCAGCAGCCATTTCGGCACCATCCCCGGTTCTTTCGCCGGTCCGTTTGGTAGCCCCATCACCAACCAGTTTGGTGGCCAGTTCGGCGTGCCCAGCACGCCCTTCTTTGGTTCGCCCATCAACAGTTTCGGCTTCGGCCAGCCGACCATCGGCCAGCCCATCTGGAACCAAGGTTTTAACACCCCGTTCGCCGGCCAGTTCGGCTTTGGTGGCGGCCAGTTTGGTAGCCCCATCAGCAGCCAGTTTGGTGGCCAGTTCGGTTCGTTCGGCACGCCCTTCGGCTTCTCGGGCTTCTCGCCCATCAGCAGTTCGTTCGGCGGCCAGTTCAACACTCCGTTCGCCAGCGGCTTCGGTGGCCTGCCCACCGGCTTCACCGGCGATTGGTCGACCCTCGGCGGCCGCTTCGGGTCGTTCTCGACCCCCTTCGGCTCGACCTTCGGCCTGCCCTTCGGCGGCCAGAGCTTCAACCAGTTCGGCCCGACCCCGTGGGGCTTTGGTGGCATCAACACCGGCTGGAACACGGGCTGGAACAACGGCCTGACCAGCGGCTTCACGCCCAACATCACCTCGGGCTTCGGCGGTTTCTCGCCCATCGGCTCGATCTTCGGCGGTCAGACCTCGACCCCCTTTGGCGGCCTTGTTGGCCAGCCGATCACCGGTGGCTTCACCCCCTGGACCAGCCCGGCCGGCCTGGCCGGCTTCGGCTCGCCTGTCGGCAGCTTCACCGGCTTCGGTGGCGGCACCACTCCCAGCCCGATCAGCGGCTACACCGGCACCCCGGGCTACAGCGGCCAGGGCGTGAGCGGCTACTCGCCCGTGAGCGGCAATGGCACCTTCAGCCCGATCAGCCCGATCACCGGCAACACCAGCACCACCAGCAACGGCACCAGCACCAGCACCGCCACCCTGAACCAGGGCCAGACCGGCTACCTGCCCTTCGGCTTGACCGGCTACAACACCCTGCCCACGCAACTCGTGGCCGGCCAGTTCGTCAACCAGGGCTGGAACACTCCCGTCGTCGGTCAGAACTTTGGCCAGGGCTTCGGCCAGCCGTTCGTCGGCGCCTACGGCACCACCGGCCCGGTCTTCAACGGCTTCCAGGGCCAGGGCTTCACCTCGCACGGCACCCCGAGCGAGCTCCGCAGCGCCGCCGGCACCACGATCAACGTGAGCCAGCGCGACGCCGCCTGATTCGGATCGAGATTTCTTCTTCGGCAGGCCCGCGTCCCCAAGGCGCGGGCCTGTTTTTCATTCCCACTCGATCGTCGCGGGCGGCTTGCTCGAGATGTCGTAGACCACGCGGTTTACGCCGCGCACCTCGTTGATGATGCGGTTGCTGATGCGACCGAGCACGTCGTAGGGCAGGCGGGCCCAGTCGGCGGTCATGAAGTCCTCGCTCTCGACGGCGCGGACGGCGACGGCGTTCTCGTAGGTGCGGCCATCGCCCATCACACCCACGCTCTGTACGGGTAAGAGCACGGCGAACACCTGGCTCGTCTGGCGGTAGAGCTGGGCCGAGATGATCTCTTCGAGCACGATCTCGTCGCACTCGCGCAGGACGGCTAGCTTCTCACGCGTCACCTCGCCGAGCACTCGGACCGCCAGGCCCGGGCCCGGGAATGGGTGGCGCCACACCATCTGGCTCGGCAGGCCCAGCACCTCGCCCAGCGTGCGGACCTCGTCCTTGAAGAGGTCGCGCAGGGGCTCGACGAGCGCGAAGCCGAGCTCGGCGGGCAGGCCGCCCACGTTGTGGTGCAGCTTGATGGTGGCCGACACGCCGCCGTGGCCCTGCCCGCTCTCGATGACGTCGGGGTAGAGGGTGCCCTGGGCCAGCACGGTGGCGTTGGGGATGTCCTTGGCGGTGTCCTTGAAGACCTCGATGAAGCGGTGGCCGATGAGGCGTCGCTTCTCCTGTGGGTCGGTGACGCCCGCGAGATCGCCCAGAAAGTCGTCGGCGGCATCGATGACGCGCAGGTCGACGTCGAAGTGGTCGCGGAAGGTTGTCTCGACCAGCTCGCGTTCGTTCTTGCGCAGCAGGCCCGTGTCGACGAAGACGCAGGTGAGCTGGTCGCCGATGGACTTGTGCAGCAGTGCCGCGCAGACTGCCGAGTCGACACCGCCCGAGAGCCCGCAGATGACCCGCTGGTCGCCTACGGCTTCGGCGATGCGCTCTTGCTGGGTCTGTGCGAAATCGGCCATCCGCCAGGTGCCCTTGCAGCCGGCGACGTTGAACAGGAAGTTGCGGAGGATGTCGATGCCGTGGGGGGTGTGCGTGACCTCGGGGTGGAACTGCACGCCGTAGAAGCGGACCCCGTCCTGCACGTGAGCGACGGCGGCTGCGGGGCAGGTGGGTGTCTTGGCGAGGATCTTGAACCCGTGGCTCTTGAGCTCGCTGATCTGGTCGCCGTGGGACATCCACACTGTGGTCTTGCTCGGGATAGCGCCGAGCAGGCCGTTGTTATCCAGCACGTCGAGCGCCGCGCGGCCGAACTCGCGGTGATCGGCCTTCTCGACATGGGCGCCGAGCTTGTGGCAGGCGATCTGCATGCCGTAGCAGATGCCCAATACCGGCAGGCCCATGTCGAGCAGCCCGTCGGCCAAGGCAGGGGCGCCCTCGTCCTCGATGCTGGCCGGGCCGCCCGAGAGGATGATGGCCTTGGGTGTGGCCTTGGCCAACTCGGCGGCGGTGGCCTTGGGCGAGACCATCATGGCGCACACGCCGAGCTCTCGGCAGCGGCGGGCGATGAGCTGGGCCGTCTGCGAGCCGAAGTCGACGATCAGGACGACCTCGTCTGTGGGTGTTGGGATCATCTGGGGGCTGCCTCCGCAAATTGGGGAAGCGCGAAGCATATACCAACGGATGCGAGAAGCATGCGGACTATCGTGGGGGGTGCGATGGGTACCGCTTGTTCTTGCTCTGGGTGGCCTGACGGGCCTTGTCGGTTGCAGGGCGTCGCTACCGGCCGATTTCGAGGCTCCCGACGCCGGCTCACGCATCAGGGCGGTTGTCGCGAGCGCCGAGGAGCCTACCGATGCAGACCTTCGGGGCATGGTCGACGGGCTGGAGTCGGACGACCCCGCCCTGCGGACCCTGGCCATCGCCGCCCTCGAAAGAACGGCCGGGGAACGCTTCGGCTACGATCCCTGGGCCCCGGAAGCTGAGCGCCGCACGGCAATCGGCCGATGGAGGCAGTGGCTGGACACCCGGTAGTGGTGCGCCGATGCCCCAAGCCCGTGGATCGTGAGTCGAATCAGGGGAACCCGATCACCTCATGCCCGACAGCCTCCCGAGCACAGTCCAGGATTCTCCGCCCGACATCGTCCTGCGGGTGGTCAGCGATGTGCGGTACCTCGCCGGCGTCCGCGAGATGGTGGCCGGCGTGGCCAAGCGGCTTGGCTTCTCGCACGATTCCAGCTCGCATCTGGCTCTGGCGGTCGACGAGGCGTTGTGCAACGTCATCCGCCACGGGTACCAGCAGGAACTTGGCCGTCCCATCTGGATGAAGCTCTGGCCGCTGGACGACGATGGCGAGTACGGCCCCGGCGTCTGCATCGTCATCGAGGACGAGGCCAAGCAGATCGACCCCGCCAAGATCAAGGGGCGGGACCTGGACGACATCCGCCCCGGCGGGCTTGGGGTCCACATCATCCGCCAGGTGGTCGATTGCGCCGAGTACGCACCGCGGGAGCACGCGGGCATGCGGCTGACGCTGATCAAGCGGCTCGACGGGCCGAGTGCCCAGCGAGCTCGCGCGTTGACGCAGGACTGCGGCGGCATGGCGTGCGGGCCAACTCAGACTTCCCATCCGGCCGGGGAGCGTGCGGATCAATGCGGGCCGGCGGGAGGTGGTCAGTGAGCAACGGGCGAGCCGAGCAGGAGGGTGGCGACATCGCCATCCGCGAGCACCAGCCGGGCATGATGGTCGTGAGCATGGACGGCGAGGTCGACATCATGCGCTCGCCCGAACTGCAGACCGCCCTGCAAGACGCCATCAACCGCATCAAGGGCAAGGGCGCGGTAGTGGTGGACCTGTCGGGCGTGACGTACATGGACAGCTCGGGCGTGGCCACGCTCGTGCGCGGGCTGCAGCTCAGCCGCAAGAAGGGCGTGGGCCTGGTGCTGTGCTCACTGCAAGATCGGGTGCGCTCGATCTTCGAGATCGCACGCCTGGACACGGTCTTCCCCATGGCTTCGTCGTTGGATGAGGCGATCGACGCCGCCTCGGCGGTGTAGGCATGGTGCGCTTGCTCGGGGCCGTGGGCGCGGTTGTCTTGCAAACCCTCGACCACGTGGGCGACATGCTCGTCCTGCTCAAGCAGGCGTTCGTGTGGCTGTTCCGCTCGGTGTTCGACCCGCGGATCCGCATGGGCTCGTCGGCCCTGAACACCCAGATCATCCGCGTGGGCGTGCGCTCGATCACGATCATTTGCCTGGTGTCGGCGGCGGTGGGGCTCATCTTGAGCCTGCAAATGGCCCCGCCGCTGGGCGAGCTTGGGCAGAAGGACAAGCTGGCCAACATCATCGGCGTGGCCGTGCTGCGCGAGCTCGGACCGCTGATCAGCGCGATCGTGCTGACGGGCTACGCCGGGGCGGCCATTACCGCCGAGATCGGCACGATGGTGGTGGGCGAAGAGATCGAAGCGCTCGAGGCGCACGCGCTCAACCCCGTGCGCTTCCTGGTCGTGCCGCGCGTGTTCGCGACGTGCACCTGCATGGCGGCGCTGGGGGTGTTCGCCAGCCTCGTGTCGATCGGCGCTTCCATAGGCGTATCGATCCTCGTCATCGACCTGCCCTTCGTTGTATATTGGCAGAACCTGCTCTTCCAGGTCAAGGTCGTCGACTTCGGTACGGGCGTGGCCAAGAGCCTGGTATTCGGCCTGCTCATCGGCGTCATCGCGTGTGCCAATGGCCTGCGCGTGACGGGTGGAGCCGCGGGCGTGGGCGCGGCGACGACGCGGACCGTGGTCGAGAGCGTCGTGGCGGTGGTGGTGGCCGACCTTGTGTTTACGGCGATTTTCTACGCACTTGGGTTGTTCTAGATCGGTGCGTGCAACCTTCCGGCCGGTGGTCGGTAGCATTCCCTATGGCCCGCTGGATCCGCCGATCACTCTGGTGCATCGTTCTTGGTTTTGTGACCGCGTGGCTGGTGGCGTGGGGGCTGGCGGTTGGTATGTGGGCCGATTGGTACCGGTCTCCTCCGACTTGGATCGGGAAAGGTATCGGTGTCGTCGAACCTTGGCTTCTCGAACATGAGCTCAATCGATCCCCGGGTTGGGAAACCGAATGCTGGAGCGGCGATCGACTCGACGGTGAGAATCAGATCTCGGAGCACCACCGGAGCAAGGCCGATCGAGTGCTGGAAATTGGCGGCGCGGCTTATGCAGAGGAGAACCGAATTCCACTGGATGAGATGGAGGACGCGTACACCGAGTTCGAGGCGCAAGCGGGCTGGGAGCGGGGCACCGTCATCGAGAATTACCGCAAGTTGCTGGCGATTACACAACGTATCGACGATCAGGTTGCGTCGTTTCCGCCACCCTACCTGGAAGGTCGGATGCCCGCGATGGAAGCGGATCACTTCTTTCTGTATGCGACGCGTGTCGGATGGCCGATGCCGATGCTCGAGAGCATAAGTGGCCACGAGATCATGCACACAAGTTCGGGCATGCAGACGACGGACGTCGAAGAGACTCAGATCACGATCGACGCGCTCAAGCGCAAGCCTCAAATTGGGCCAATCGTGGCACTCTCGCTGCCCTTCGGCGTCATCGCCCCAGCCGCGATCGCCAACACCATCGTCTATGCCGGCTCGTGGTTCGCGCTCATCAGGGGCGTCGAACTCCTCCGCTCGCTCCGCCGCCGCATGGCCGGGCAGTGCGTGCGATGCGGCTACGACCTCCGGCGGGTTGTCGGCAAGACCTGCCCCGAGTGCGGTCGAACGAAAAAGTAGTTACCGCCGATAGCCGAGTGGCTGGTGCGCCAAGTGGTACGCCTCGCGGGCGATGGTCATGACGATCAGCCCCACGGCGCCAAGGCCGGCCAGGATGCCCGCAGCCATCCAGTAGCCCTCGGTGAGCACCCAGACCACGCCGTAGAGCACGAGCCAGATGGCGCCGTAGCGGCGGAGCTTCTCGGCGGCTCGCGGTCCGGGGCCGGTCTTGCGCACTTTGTGGGTCATGTAGATGACGAAGGCGACGGCCAGGGCGGCGATGAGCAGAGCGCTCACGCGGTTTGGCCAGTCGGGCCAGGTGGCCATGCCGCTGGTGTTGTACGAGCCGATGGCCAGGATGACGCACGTCCAGAAGAGCCACCCCAGCGTGATGGCCGCGACGGCGCGGCGGCTCATGGAGGGGCTGCGCCGACCGACCACCCAGGCCGCCCACTCGACCGCCAGCGCGTGGGTCATCACGACGACCACGGGCCACACGAAGTGGAGCTGGATATTGGGGATCACCATGTGACCGGCGAAGATCAGGCCCAGGAGCAGCGGGCCCGCCCCGGGCACGAACTTGCCCACGACGTTGAAGGCCAGGGCCGCCGCGGCGACCAGCACGGTGAGCCTGACCGCGGCCGTCCCGAAGAAAGATGCGCCCAGAACGGCGGCGAACACCGAGCCGGCGACGATGATGGTCGCCAGGTCGAGCCCGATGCGGCCGGTGGGGATCGGGCGGTCGGCCCCCAGGGCCCGGTCGCGGCGGCGGTCGACGATGTCGTTGAGCCCGAGGGTAAAGGCGTAGAGGCCGATGGCGGCCACGGCCCCGCCCAACAGCAGCAGGGCCAGGGGGGCGGTCCGCATCGGGGCGTTGATGGGCAGCGAGGTCAGCTCGTCGGGGGTGGCTCGCGTCCAGAGGATGACAAGCCAGACGTTGCCCACCGCGGCGAAGGCCGTGGCAAAGCGGGTGAGCTGGAGGACGTCGGTGAGTTTGACCAGGCGCTGCCGCACGCGGCGATGGTACAGCCCCCGCAGTGGGTAAGAGGGGGGGCGGGGCGGCGGCCGGGCGGCCCTACGATGGCATAATGCCGAACGCCGAGCCCAATCCCCAGCACGCCCCGCCGGTGGCCATCGTGGTCAGCCGATACAACCACTCGATCACCGGCCCCATGCTCAAGGGCGCCCTGGAGGCCCTCGAGAAGCGGTGGCCCGGGGCCAGGCCGGCGGTATTGCGGGCCCCAGGGGCCTTCGAGTTGGTGGCTATGAGCTCGGCCGCGCTGCGGACAGGGGCCTTCGAGGCGGTGGTGGCCCTGGGCTGCGTCATCCGCGGCGAGACCAGCCACGACCGGCACATCAACGACGCCGTCGCCCAGGGGCTCTCGCGGCTGGCGGCCGAGACGGGCGTGCCGGTGTGCTTCGGCGTCATCACGGCCGGCACCGACCAGCAGGCCAGGGACCGGGCCGGCGGGGCCAAGGGCAACAAGGGGTCCGAGGCGATGGGTGCGGCCCTTGAAGCCATCGACGAGCTTCGACGATTGAGAATGGCGGTGATGCAAAACCGGCCCGAGATGCTCGCGCCCGCGGCCATGCCACCGCTCGCTGGCGGGGTTGACAAGCCGGCCGCGATGGCGGGCGCCAACGGCAAGGGGTCGGCATGATCTCGGCCCAGCGCGTGCGCATCGCGGCGTTCCAGATTCTCTACGGGCTCGACGCCAACAAGGCCCAGGACAAGCCCGGCGAGCGGCTGCTCCAGTCGCTGCGCGAATCGGTGATGGACGAGAGTGAAGATCTGGAAGCCCGCGAACTCCGCCAGGCCGAGAAACTCGCGATCGAGGCGTACGCGGGCCGGCGCGAGGCCGATGAACTCTTCGAGAAGCTCAGCCCGGCGTGGCCCGTGTCTCGCCAGCCCGCAGTGGACCGGGCGATCCTTCGGTTGGCCTACCACGAGATGGCCGCGAGCAAGGCGCCGCCCAAGGTCGCTATTGATGA
This sequence comes from Phycisphaerae bacterium, assembly GCA_030426395.1. Taxonomy (GTDB): domain Bacteria; phylum Planctomycetota; class Phycisphaerae; order Phycisphaerales; family UBA1924; genus JAHCJI01. The sequence continues at coordinate 27,857 of JAUHYE010000005.1, read as the reverse complement.
AGCGATCGACATGGCCAGGCAATTCAGCACGGAAAAGAGCCCAAGCTTCGTGAACGCGCTACTCGACGCGGCCATGCGCAAGCTGGCCGGTGCGGAAACGGTCGAGACCGTCGAGCCCGCGAGCACGATCGACCCCGCGGAGCCCAAGGCGTGCTGAAGTCTCTGGGCCGCAAGATCAAGGACTCTCTGAAGCGCACGCGCTCGGTGCTCATCGACCCATTGCGCGATCTGGTTACGGGCCGTCGGCTCGACGAGACGCTCATCAAGGAAATCGAGGGAGTCTTGCTGCGGGCCGACGTGGGCGTGCAGGCCACACGGCGATTGATCGACGGCTTGCGGGCCGACGTGAAGGCCGGCAAGCTCTCCAAGGGCGAGGATGCCATCGGTTACCTCAAGCGCTCGGTTTCGGCCATGTGGCCGCCCGAGGATCTGAGCCTGAACTATGCCGCCGAGGGCCCGACCGTGCTGTTGGTCACGGGCGTCAATGGCGTGGGCAAGACCACGACCATCGCCAAGCTGTGCCACGCGCTTCGCGAGGACGGCAAGACCGTGCTGCTTGGCGCGTGCGATACGTTCCGTGCCGGTGCGGTTCGCCAGCTCGAAGTCTGGGCCGAGCGCATGGGTGTCGACGTGGTGCGCGGGCAGCAGGGTGGAGATCCGGCGGCGGTGGCGTTCGACGCGTGCGCCGCCGGCGCGTCGCGCGGGGTTGACATTGTGATCCTCGACACCGCCGGGCGCTTGCAGACGCAAGAGTCGCTCATGCGTCAGCTCGAGAAGATCGCCAAGGTTGCCGGCAAGTCCATCGAGGGCGCGCCGCACGAGACGCTATTGGTGCTCGATTCGACCAGCGGCCAGAACGCCGTGGCCCAGGCCGAGCACTTCGCCAAGGCCGTGCCGTTATCGGGGCTTGTGATCACCAAGCTCGACGGGACGGCCAAGGGCGGCGTGGTCATCGCCGTCCGCGAGGCCTGTGGCGTGCCCGTCAAATTCATCGGCGTGGGCGAGACGGCCGAGGACTTGCAGCCCTTCGACCCAGAGGCGTTCGTCGAGGGTCTTTTTGGCCCGGCCGCCGAATCGGCCTGAAGTCGCCTCTCCTTCGGCCCGATAGTACTCCCAGGAACGCCGATCGCTCCGATCGGACCGGTCGCTCCGGCGCGATTTCGCGTCGGTGCGTCGGTTTGGTGTGGGCCCATGCCTACTCGGAAGCGACTGGTTGAGTTGTGGGCGGCGCGCAATAGGCGCAACGTCCACGGCAGAGTGCCAAGGGAGGGCGCGTCATGAGGCCGATCGGAGTCGGACATTCACCGGTCAACACGGGGCTGCGCATCTTGGGCATCAACCAGGCCGAACGCAACACCGCACTCGAACGCCTGTCGACGGGACTGCGCATCAACCGCGCTTCGGACGACCCGGCCGGGTTGATCTCGAGCGAGGCGATCAGCGCTGCGCTGGCTTCATTAGAAGCCGAGGGGCGTGCGCTCGATCGCAGCCAGGCGGTGGTGAATACCGCCGAGGGCGCGATCGCGGAGATCTCCGGCTTGCTGATCGAGGCCGAGGGCTTGGCCGTCGCCGCGGCGAACACCGCGGGCACGTCCGAGGCCGAGCGTGAGGCGATGCAACTCGAGCTCGACTCGATCATGCAGACGATCGATCGCATCGCCGGCGGCGCGAATTTCAATGACCAGAAGCTGCTGGACGGCTCGTTCTCGGTGCCGCTGGGCGATGGCACTTCCGAGACCATCGCCAGCCTCGACCCGACCGAGCTGGGCGAGGTGTACGACATCGAGCCTACCGAGACCGAGACGGGCGACATCATCGTCGATCCCGACGCCGTCAAGGTGAAGCTGACCGACGTGGCTTCGGGCGGCGTGGGCTCGCTGCTGAACGACCCGGCGCTGACCCAACGCATCCTGACCCGTGCCCGAGAGCAGGTCGGCGAGCAGCTCGGCGCGCTCGGCGCCCTGGGCAAGCACGTCATCGCGCCCAAGCTGGCGTCGATCGGCATCCAGATCGAGTCGCTCTCCAATGCCCGGTCGCTCATCCGCGACGCCGACTACGCCGAGGAGAGCGCCCGGCTCATCCGGGGGAACATCAAGACCGAGGCGACGCTGGCGGCGATCAGCGCGGGTCTGGATAACCAGGCCCGGGTGCTCGATCTGCTCGGGTAATCGAGGCCAAACACGGAATTTCGGGTGGGCCGGCGGGTACCCTTGGGGGTGCCCGCCCCCTTCCCCATGCTCATGACGGGTTCGACCGACTTCGTCGAGCTCATGCGCGAGGCCAGCGAGGCGACATCGCTGGCCGAGCACGGCTTTCGCCTGCTGCGGCGGATGCGTTCGATGTTCGGGGCCGAGCTGTTCCTGGGCTTCGATCGCGAGGCCGAGCGACCGGGCTGGTACACCATCAACAACATCATCGAACTGCCCGAGGGCGACCTCGACCCGCGCATCCTGACGCCAGAGGGCTCGTGGAAGCCGGGCGAAACGGCCAGCTCGAACGGCGGCTTACTGGCTCGCTTCGCGGCCATCGACCGCCCGAGCGTGATCGAGATCGAGCCCCACCCGGCCGACGCGGTGCTGTTCGACGGTCGGGTGTTGCCGCCGCACGCGGTGGTGCTGCCGATCTATCGGCGCGGCGAGGCGTGGGAGTGGGTGGTGTTCTTCCGGCCGACGCCCTGGGAGCTGGGCGAGGCCGAGATGCTGCTGCTCACGCAGATGGTCAACCTGATGTCGATGGCCGGCGAGCGTGAAGACCTCGTGAAGCGTGTGTCGGGGCTCAACGACCGCCTGTCGTCGTCGCTCGCATCGATCCTCAACGCGCAGCGTTCGATCATGCCGCCCGCGCCGCCGACGGTCGACGGGCTGCGCTTCGCCGTGTGGTACGAGCCCAGCGAGGAAGTGGGGGGCGATTACTACGACTTCCGCGACTTCGGCGATGGGCAGTTCGGTGCCGTCGTTGCCGACGTGTCGGGCCACGGCCCACCGGCATCGGTGGCGATGGGCATGCTGCGCAGCGTGCTGCTGGCGTACCGCGCGTTCGGCCGGCCCGCCAGCACGGTGGTGACCGACGTGAACCGCGTGCTCTACGAGAGCTTCGTGGGCGAGCGCTTCGTGACGGCGATCTTTGTTGGGTTCTACCCCAAGACGGGTCGCTTCGTGTACGCCAACGCGGGGCATCACGTGCCGCGCGTGCGTCGCAAGGACGGCACGGTCGTGGCCATCGAGGGCAACGCCAGCCCGCCGCTGGGAATCCTCGAGCACCTCGAAACGCTGGGCGCGACGGGCATCCTGCAGCCCGGCGAGTGCATGGTGCTCTACACCGACGGCATCATCGAGGCCTTCGACGAGCACCGCGAGCAGTTCGGCGTCGAACGCCTGGACGAGGCGATCGCGCACGCCGACGCCGACCCGGACGCCATCGCCGAGGCCATCCGCGTGGCGGTGGGGGCGTTCAGCGAGGAAGAGGTGGTGGATGATCGGTGCGTGCTGGTAGTGATGCGGGAGCGTTAGTCCAGCAAGCCGAGTTCCTGGATCGCTTTCACCACCCGCGTGTGCACGCCCGCCGGCGCGCACACGATGCCGCGGTTGCGTTCCAGGCCCTTGCCGTGGGTGAAGTCCAGCGGCAGGCCCGCCGCGTCGCTCACGACGCAGCCGGCCTCGGTGGCGACCAGGGCGCCGGCGGCGTGGTCCCAGATGCGCTCGACGTAGCCCTTCTTCGTGGGCAGACGCAGGTAGACATCGGCCTGGCCGCGCGCGACGACGGCGTACTTGCACTGGCTGTCCAGGCGCGCCGGCTCGCGCGCGGGGCCGACGCGTTCCATCACGCGCGCCGTGTCGTCGGTGCTGCTGTGGGCCTTCTCGACCGACATGCAGGCGCTGACGGGCTGTCCGTCGGGCACGTCGCTCCGCAGGATGCGCGTCGCGTCGGCCTTCGTGTCGCTCAGCGGCGCCTCGAGCGTGCCCTCGCCGGCGACGCTGAGGTAGATGCTGCCGTGGGTGTCGACCTTGTCCAGCGGGGCGTCGTGGGCGATGGGCAGGTTGGGGCAGGCCATCGCGCCCACCGCGGGCACGCCGTGGTCCAGCCACGCGAGCGCCACGGCGTACTGCTGGCCGCGCAAAAAGCCCTTGGTGCCGTCGATGGGGTCCAGCGTCCAGTAGCAGTGGTCGCCCGTGGGCTCGGCGTCGCCCACGTCGATGGCGGCCAGGAACTCCTCCTCGGTCGCCTCGGGCCAGACGATGCGGGCGGCCTCGAGCGCGGCGGCCAGGTGCGGCGCGTGCTCGGGCTGGCGGAGGTAGGCGCTGCCCTCCTCGCCCACGAGCACGAGGGAATCTCCCAGATGCTCCTGCAAGACACGGGCGACGACCGCCTGGCTGGCGAAGTCGGCGATGGTCACCGGGCTCTTGTCGTCCTTGGTGATGGCCCGCAGGTCGTCGAGCCGGGCCTGCACCGCCCGGCAGACGGCGGCGGCCTGGAAGACCGCCTCGCGGGCGGCTCGGGCGTAGGAAGCGGTATCGATCGCGTGGTGTGCGTGGCTGTTGGTTGGCATCGGGCAGCGTAGGGCCGGGCCGCTCCTACCATGCCCCGGATGCCCCCCGTTCAGCACGAAACGCTCCCCGAGATCCGCGCCCTCGACCCCCTGGTGGTCAACCAGATCGCCGCGGGCGAGGTCGTCGAGCGGCCGGCGTCGGTCGTCAAGGAACTGGTCGAGAACGCCCTGGACGCCGGGGCGACGAGCGTGCGCGTCGAACTGGAAGCCGGCGGCATCGAGCTTGTGCGCGTGGCCGACGACGGCTGCGGCATGAGCCCAGAGCAATTGCCCATGGCCGTCGCGCCGCACGCGACGAGCAAGATTACTTCGCCTGATGACCTGGACGCCGTTGCCACGATGGGCTTCCGCGGCGAGGCCCTGGCCAGCATCGCCAGCGTGAGCCGCCTGCGCATCCGCTCGCGCACGAGAGGCGCGAGCGAGGCCAGCGAACTGGTCGTCGAGGGCAACAGGGTGGAAGGCCCACGGCCCGCCAGCGGCGCGCCAGGCACGGTCATCGAGGTGCGCAACCTCTTCTTCAACACGCCAGCCCGCCGTAAATTCTTGCGTACAGCGCAAACGGAGAAGCAGCGCTGCGTCGACGCGGTGAAGGGCCTCGCGCTCGCGCGGCCGGCGATCGGCTTCACGCTGGTGTGCGATGGCCACACCACGCTCGAATTACCCGCCGACCAGAGCGCGCCGCAGCGTGTCCGTTCCATCCTGGGCGAAGAGCTGGCCGAAGCGATGATCGAGGCGACCGGCATCGCCGCCGAGACGTACAGCGTGAACCTCTGGGGCCTGGTCGGCCGCCCCCACGCGGCCCGCGGCAACGCCAAGGGGCAGTGGATCGTGCTCAACGGCCGCGTCATCCGCGACGCGAGCATCGCGCACGCCCTGCGCGAGGCCTACCGCGGGCTCATCGAGCCGGGCAAGCATCCGATCGCCGTGCTGTTGATCGATGTGGACCCGAGCATGGTCGACGTGAACGTGCACCCGGCCAAGGCGGAAGTGCGATTCCGCGATTCGTCGGCCATCCACGCCGCCGTCCACGGCTCGGTGCGCGAGGCGCTCGCGGGCGAGGATCTCACGGCGTCGCTCGAAGAGGTGAACCCCAGGAGCGTGCGCCCCTGGCAGCCCTTCGTGCCGGCGGACGGCGCGATCTTCCGGGGCCCTCAAGCAACAGAAATGACCCAGGCCGCACGCGAGGCGGCCGATCGCTTCACCGAGGCGGAGGCGCACGCCGTCCTGAACCGTCCCGAGCCGAGGCCCGCGTCGGAAGTCGAATATAAGAATCCAGAGCCCGCCGCCATCGATCGCGCCCCCGACGGCCCGTGGATGCGAAGGGCGATGCAGATCCGCGACAGCTACCTCGTCGCCCACGACGACGACGGCGTGGTCATCATCGACCAGCACGCGCTGCACGAGCGGGTCATGTTCGAGGCCCTGCGCGCCCGCGTGGCCAGCCAGGGAGCCTTAGAAAGCCAACGCCTGCTGACCCCCGCGATGGTCGGCGTCGCCGACGCGCCCGAGAAGCTGGACGCCCTGCTCCCGATCCTCCAGACCCTGGGCATCGACGCCACCGCCGCTGGCCCCACGCGCGTTGCCGTGCACGCCTTCCCGAGTTTGCTCTTCAGCCGAGGCGTCGACCCGGCGGAGTTCATGGGCGACCTGCTCGAGAAGGACGACCTGCCGACGGACCAGGAAGACGCGCTCAGAGAGGTCCTGGACATGATGGCCTGCAAGGCCGCCGTGAAGGCCGGCGACGCCCTGAGCGACCAGGAGCTGAGCGCCCTCCTGGAACTCCGCGAGAAGGTCGAACGCAGCGCGAGCTGCCCGCACGGCCGGCCGACGTCCGTGCGGCTGACGATGCGCGACCTCGAACGCATGTTCGGGCGGCGGTGAGCAACCGGGAATCCAGCACCGACTCTACTCCAAACATCCGACAAGTGCCACTCTGATCAAAACCCGACCGGGATATCCCTGAAAAACAGCCCTGACGCGGCGTGGGGGCGGTTCGGGCTCGCGGGGTAATGCGCCCGAAATCATTTCGGGCGCGCCCTGAGAGGCTTCGGGCGCGCCCGGAACCCTTCGGGGCGCGCCCGAGGTCATCCGGGGCGTGCCCGATGCCCGCCGGGGCGCGCCCCACGCCACCCCGGGCGTGCCCGAACCGCCCAAGGGCGCTCCCATCATCGATCCCGACGCACCTGACCCGGCCTGGGGCGCGGCGGGGGTCGTTCGGGGCGCTGCCGGGACCATTCGTGGCGCGGGGGAAACTGATCCGGGCGCGGCACAGCCACGGCGCAAGTGCATTGAATGGCCCGGCCCGCTGCTGTGAAGCGCCGGGCCGGGCCGCAATATCCTGTCCTAGCTACGGCTATGTCTAAGCGTTATCGATCTCATCGATGTCGCCAAAGCCGAGGTTCTCCTCGTCGTCCCGGGGACCATCGGGGCCTTCCGAGTGGGGCAGGAGATGGTCCTTGCGGCGAGCCACCAGGGCGGCCACAAAGACGAGCTCCGGGATGTGGGCACCCGTCCGCCTGACAAACTCAAGCAGGAACGCGCGGCGCTCCTCAGCGTCGGTCAGGAGGACATCGGCCGAGACACCAGAGCCCTCGTACATCTCGTGCACAACTTCCCACTGTTCGGGCGTGAGCAGTTCCATCGAAGGCGTCTGGAGACGCTGATGATCCTTGCCGAGCGGTTCCCAACGACCAGGCGTGCCGCGATTCCACTTGCGGCGGGACATGATGTAGTGGAGGAGCTCCTCCGGCGTGCAGTCACGGCCAGTCGCTTCGTTGAAGGTGTCCGTGAAATGCTGCCAGAACACCGGGCTGGGCAAATTGGCCGTCGGGGATGCCAAAATGCCGATAGAGCGCACGAAGCAACTTGTCCTCATCAGGGGACAACCGAATGGACGTCTTCCGCTTTGCCATGTATACTGGCTCCTTGAATCGGGATTGTGTTTGAGCTTGATCCCGATCCCGAGGTGAGATAAACAGGAACGGGCACCACGCGGTGCCCGTTCCTGTTTTATGAATCACTCAACTAGACGCAGGCCCTGACCCGAACTCGGCGGCTCGTCGAGATCGTCCGACATGGTGTCGGCGTGCAGGACCATATCGATGCGACGGCGCAGTTCGTTCTCGCGCACGCCTGTGATTTCGGATACTCGCGCAAAGTCGTAGCCACGCTCAGACACCGCGTACTCCACGAGTGCTTCGAATCGGGTTGGCCGGTCCGGCCCAACGTGCCCAGGCTCATTTCTTCGCCAGCCTCGCTTGGAGAACTCGATCCACAAGTTGCGGGCCTCAGCATCCGTGATAGTGCCCTCTTGCTGGGCGCGGTACACCATGGCGGCCATTGAGATACCGTACCGCTTCTTGAAGTTCATCAGATCGACCATGGACTTACGGCGGAAGGCCGCGGCAAGCATCTTGGAAGTGAGCAGGAAATGCGACGCGAACTCAAACGCTCGCGATTCCTCTTCTTTGGACTCCGGCTCGTCGCCGCAGTCACCCGCCAAGACGTGCCCAAGTTCGTGCGCCGCCGTCATGCGGATACGGTCATTGGACGACCGCTGGCTCAGCACAACTACGTACTGGTTGCCCAACCTCGCGGCCATTCCCTCGACTTCCAGTTCGGTGTCCGTGGCAATGGTCCGCACGTTGGACGCTTCAAGGATGTCAATGACGCTTTGAACTGGCTCTTCATGATCAAGTCCTAACGCGTCTCGAAGTCGGCCCGCTGCGGCGACAGGTGAATCGGTGGCGTCTGTCACGTTGGCCGTCTCCAGACGGTCCCTTAACGTCTGGTGCTCCGCCCTTAACGGTTGGTCGAGGGCGCACTCGAGCGAGGAGTACGCGTCGAGCCACCGCTGCGACTCGGCCTCGAACTGCTGCCGGGCTCGCACGCCGGTCTTTGACTTCAGGTGGCGATACTTGACGCCCTGGAGGATGGGTTGGTTGCCGAGGAACCAGTTAATTGGCCGGTCGTAGAGCGTGGCGAGCAGTGCGAGGACATCAACCGGCGGGTGGGTGGTGCCCTTTTCGTAGTTGGCCAAAGTGCCGTGCGACAAGGAGATACGAGCGCGGAGCTTCTCCACCGTCGTTCGCGTTGACCAACCCTTGGCCTGCCTGGCCTGCTTGAGCTTCTCGCCGATGGAGACGCCCGTTTGGCCCGATGAGTCCTTCATGCGGGTAGCTCCTTGTTCAAAAGATTATACGCATCCGCCGAAACTTCGGCAAAAATATACACACGCAGGACCATAAGTATATACCCTTATGTCCCGTCATGGCGGTTATAAAAATCTTTGCTCAAAAACCGCACAACCAGTAAAGTCGCCCTCCGAACGTCCCGAAATCACTCCTGGCCGGCGGTGTTGGCCCCGACAACTGTCTGTCGGGGGGCCGCCGGCGGGTGAGTGGATCGGGCTTGTTCGAGTTTCGTCGCCCGGCCACGCAGAAGAATGGAGCGTCAAGATGACGACTCGCAGATATCCGAGCCGCCAGGCCGACCTTATCGCCTGGATGCGGGCTCGGGCAAACACGTGGAAGGGCACGCAGGGTGCGCTTCCGGACATCGGCCTTACGCAGCTTCAAGCCGATACCTTCGACGCCGCTGTAACATTACTGGAAAATCGACACGCTTTGCAGATTTCGGCCGCCGAGGCGGCGGAATCGGCGACCGTGTTGAAGGACGAGGCCTACGACGAGGCGCTCAAGCTCCTGGGAAGTTACATGGGCATCATCGACGGCTACGGCAAGTCGACCGACGACCCGGGCGTCTGGGCCCGCGCCGGCTTCGCCGAGCCCAAGCCGCCCGCCCCACGCCCCGCGCCGCCCGCGCCGACCATCGGCGAGACGGTCACGCGGGCCGACGGCGCCGTGCTCTTCGAGTGGGACGTCACTTCGGGCGGCGGGGCGCAGTACATCGTGCAGCGCAACCTTACATCGCTCGATGGGGCCGAGGGCCCGTGGGTCATCCTCGACTTCGTCAGCGAGAAGCGCTACGTCGATGAGACCGTGCCCGTGGGCGTGCGCCGCGCGACGTACCGCGTGCGCGCCCGGCTGAGCAACGGCGGGGCCAGCGGCTGGAGCTCGGTGGCCCAGGCCAACTTCGGCGTCCAGGGCAGCCAGGGCGGGCCGATGGCGGCCAGCACGCCAACCACACCAGAGAGCGGCGCGGCCTGATCGCGTCGTTGTGCCGCAAAAACGCCCATGCGGGGTTTCGCTCCCCGCGTGGGCGTTTCTACTGCGCACACGCCGCGGCGCTGGCGGCGGCCGTGAATTCGATCTCATAATTCGGGCCCGCGTTGCCCGCGGCCCGAACGCTCCCGTAGCGTCAATGGCTGGGGGTGCACAAGGGAGAATCGCGCCATGAAGATCGACAGCCTCGAGAAACTCTACGTCCACGAACTCAAGGACCTGCACAGCGCCGAGAGCCAGATCCTCGACGCGTTGCCCAAGATGATCAAGGCCGCCACCGACGACGAGCTGAGGAAGGCCCTCGAGAGCCACCGCGCGGAGACCGAGGAGCACCTGGCTCGCATCGAGCGGCTGTTCGAGAACCTCGACTTCGAGCCCGGCGGCCACAGGTGCAAGGGCATCGAGGGGCTCATCAAGGAGGGCTCGGACGTGCTGCAGGAAACCGAGGACGACGACGTGCGCAACGCCGCCATCGTTGCCGCGTGCCAGCGCGTGGAGCACTACGAGATGGCCGCCTACGGCGTGGCACGCGCGTTCGCCAGCAAGCTCGGCCGCCACGACGACGCCGAGGTGCTGACCACGACGCTGGAAGAAGAGGGCCACGCCGACCGCACGCTGACGCAGATCGCCGAGCAGCGGCTCAACTTCGCGGCGCGGACGGCCTAGCACGGGGAACAACACGAGAACTCGCACGGGCAATTCTCACGGTTTAAAAGGGGGGCGTCATGCACACGGCTGTACGACGATCGGCGGCACGGGGCGGGAAGCGCAACGCTCGATATCGCTCACCCTACCGGCCGATGGTGGTGCCGGGCGTGGGTCGGCTCCGGCGGCCGCCGTGGTGGCAGCTGATCGGGTGCGGGATCGTGATGGCCGCATCGGCGCTCACGCTGGCCTGGGTGTTTGGTGGCGGCCTGGCCGAAGCGCCCGCGACGCACGAGGTCGCCAATCCGTGATCAGGGCTTGGATGCGGGCGTACGCCCACGGCCCTTGGAGCTCACGATGAAGTGGAAGGGCCGGCGGCAGAGCCGCAACGTGGACGATCGGCGTCGCAGCAGCGGAAGAATCGGGCGTTCGCGACCCATCGTGATCCCCGGCACGGGCCGGGGGCGTGGCGGGCCCCGCGGCGTGCAACTCGGCGGCGGTGGCCTCGTCGTTCTGTTGGTCATCATGGGCCTTGTCTGGGTGCTGGGCGGCAACCCGCTGGCGGTGCTCACCGGAGGGCCGTCGAACGGGCCCATGCTGGGCGGCCAGAGCGCCACCATCGACCCCGCCGACGACGAACGGGCCGAATTCATCTCCACCGTGCTGGCCGACACCGAGCAGGTGTGGGGCGACTTGTTTGCCCGGCAGGGCCGGACCTACCAGCCGCCCGTGCTCGTGCTGTTCCGGGGGCAGACCGAGTCTGGCTGCGGCTACGCGTCGGCGGCCACGGGCCCGTTCTATTGCCCGGCCGATCGCAAGATCTACATCGACCTGAGCTTCTACGACCAGCTCGCCGAGCGGCTGGGCGCGCCGGGTGACTTTGCCCAGGCGTACGTGCTCGCCCACGAGGTGGGCCACCATGTGCAGCACCTGCTGGGCGCGACCGATCGGGTGCACGGCGCCAAAGGGCGAGTCGAGCAGCGCGAGTTCAACGACCTTTCGGTGCGGCTCGAGTTGCAGGCCGACTTCTACGCGGGCGTGTGGGCCCACCACGCCGAGGAACGCTGGGGCATCCTCGAACCGGGCGACATCGACGAGGCCATGCGGGCCGCCGCCGCCGTGGGCGACGATCGGCTGCAGAAGCAATCGCAGGGGTACGTCGTGCCCGACTCGTTCACCCACGGCACGTCCGAGCAGCGCCGCCGCTGGTTCGTGCGAGGGTTCGAGAGCGGCGACATGATGGCGGGCGATACGTTCTCGGCGACGCGACTCTGATTGGGTTTACGCGTTCTTTGGGATCTCGATCCCAAAGAACCGCTCGGCGTTCGCATCGGTCATGGACTCGAAGTCCTCGTACGCCTCGCCCCGAGCCTCGGCGACGAGCTTCGCGGTCAGCGAGACCATCCACGGCCGGCACGGCCGCTGCCCGCGCACGGGCTGGGGGCTCAGGTATGGCGCGTCGGTCTCGACCATGATGCGGTCGGCCGGTGTCAGCGCGGCGGCTTCCATCACTTCCCTGGCGTTGTTGTATGTCGCAACGCCGGTGTAGCTGATCATCGCGCCGAAGTCGAGGACCTGCCGGGCTTCTTTTGGCCCGGCCGTGAAGCAGTGGAACACGAAGCGCTCGCCCGAGATGCCGCTGGCTTGCAGGATCGGGATGAGGTCGTCGAACGCCTCGCGGCAGTGGACGACGATGGGCTTGTTCGCGCCGGCCTTGCCCGCCTTGTCGATCTCGCGGATCATCGCGAGTTGCTGAAGGAGCACCGGCTCCTGGAGCGAGCGTGGCGGGTCGCTGTAGTGGTTATCCAGCCCGAGCTCGCCCCACGCCACGCAGCGGTCCTGGGCGATGCAGTGCCGCAGCGGTGTGAGGTCGAACGGCCCTTCCGCCGCGTAGAGCGGATGGATGCCCGCGCTGCTCCAGACGTTGGGGTAGGTCGAGGCCAGCCGGAGGCACTCGAGCGCGTTCATCGGTGTCGTGCTGATGGTGATGCAGCCGGCGACGCCGTGGCGGGCGGCCTCGGCCAGTTCCTCGGGCACGCGGCCCTCGAAATCGGGGAAGGTCAGGTGGCAGTGGGTGTCGATCACGGGTAACCGTACACCGTGGCGAGCCACTACGATGCGTTAATGCGACGGCTCGTTGCCATCTGGGTCATTCTGATGTGTGCGGCGATATCACTGGCGGACACCCGTTGGTACGTCGTCGAGCTCCAGGGCCAGCCCGCCGGCTGGATGAGCGTCGAGCAACGCGAGGCCGGAGAGTTGATCACTACGAGGACCGAGATGCGCGTCGCGGTGGGGCGGCAGGGGTCGGTTGTCGTGACCGCGTTCACCAGCGAGGTCGTCGAGCACACGAACGGCAACGTGCACTCCATGCGTCGCCGAATCGAGGGCGATCGGGCCGACGAGACCACCTGGCGCTTCAACGGGCGCTCGGTGACCGTCGAGCACGACGGCCAGGAGACTATCCAGCCGGCGCCCGACGGCATGTACGTCGGCCCCGACGCCGAGCGGCGATACCTGGCCGAGCGCCTCGCCAGCGGCGAAGCGAGCATCAGCACGCAAGTGGCCGACCCGCTCAGCGGCCTCGACCCTGTCCCCACGCGCCGTGAACGCATCGGCGAGGAGACCATCGACGGGCATGAGACTGTTCGGTTCGAGACCCGCCGCGGCGATGAAGAGCGAGTCGTCGACGAGTGGCTCGACGCGGATGGCAACCTGGTGCGGGCGCGCACGTCCATCGGCGCGGTGGTCCAGGAGATCCGCCTGAGCGACGAGGCGACCGCCCGTCGGGCGTTGGCCAAACCGCCGGACTTGATCGACGCGACGCGGATCTCAGCCTCGCGAGCCATCCGCGGCCACCAAAGGCTGCGTTCGGCCGCGTTCGTGCTCAAGGGCAACGCCCACACGCCCGCACTGACCACCGGGCCGCAGCGTGCCGATCGGGTCGACGATGGAGCCGTGCGTGTGACCATCGACCTCGGCGAGCCCGGGCCAGCCGTTGAGCCCACCGCCGAGCAGCGTGAGGCATGGCTCGCGGCTACCCAGTTGCTTGAGGTCGATGACGAGGTCGTGGCACAACTCGCCGACCGTGCGACCAGGCAGTTACCCGATGGCGCCGCGCCGGCCGCCAAGGCCGAGACGCTGCGGGCATTTGTGCATCGTTACATCACCCGCAAGAACCTGGACGTCGCCCTGGCGAGCGCCGCCACGGTCGCACGCAATCGCGAGGGCGACTGCACCGAGCACGCCACGCTCCTTGCCGCGCTGCTGCGAGCGCAGGGCATCCCGTCGAGGCTCGTCGCCGGCCTGAGCTACGAGCCCGGCGGCGCGGGCACGCCGCCGGCGTTCGTGTACCATGTGTGGACGCAGGCGCTGATCGAGAGCGAAGGCGGCGCACACTGGGTCGACCTCGACGCCACGCAGCGTCTCCGCCCGAGGCACGTTGCCCAGATCGCGCTGTCGATCTCCGATGGTTCGAACGCCAACGACCTGTGGCAGGGCTTGGCGCCCACACTCGGCACGATCTCGATCGAGGTGGAGGCGATCCGTTGAACGATCTACCGCCACCGCGCCTGCCCGCGCGTGCGGATACCGGGCACAAGGGCGACTTTGGCCGCGTCGCCATCGTGGGCGGCTGTGCGCTCGCGGGCAGCCGGATGATTGGGGCACCCGCGCTCTCGGCTCGGGCGGCGGCTCGTGCGGGCGCGGGGCTCGTGCGTCTGCTGTGCCCTGAGGGCGTGCTCAACGAAGCATTGACGATGGCCGACCACTGCACGGGCAGGGCGCTCCCTGTCGACGCCAACGGCACCATCATCGCCAGCGACGCCGTTGCGGTGCTCGACGAGGCGATCGAGGAAGCCGACGCGATGGTGATCGGTCCCGGTCTCGGTCGCGGCGTGGGGCCAGCGGCGCTCGCATTGCGTGCCATCCAGCAGAAGCTCACACCCGTGGTCGTCGATGCCGACGCGCTCAACGAGCTCAGCGAGACGCCGCAACTCGCGCTCGACTTCCACGCCCCGGCCGTCGTCACGCCCCACCCCGGCGAGTTCGCCAGGCTCGCAAAAGCGTTGGGCATGGACACCAACGCCACCGATGACGCCAAACGCCCCCAGGCCGCAGAGCAACTCGCCCAGCGTCTCGGTTGTGTCGTCGTACTCAAGGGGGCGCGCACCGTCGTGAGCGACGGCATCCAGACGTGGAGCGACGACACGGCCGACTCGGCGCTCGCCACCGGCGGCACTGGCGACGTGCTGGCCGGCCTCATCGGCGGGCTCATCGCCCAGCACGCGAGGCCTGTAACGCACGAGCTCGCCCGCTCCAAGCTCGGCGATCGCGCGAAGCTCATGCCGAGCGACGGCCGCCTTACGCTCTTCGATATCGCCCGCTGCGCGGTCGTCGCACACTCTCACGCGGCCCGTCTCTGGCGAGAGAAGCACCACGCTAGCGCCGGCCTCACACCGGGCGAACTGGCCGATGAGCTTCCCGAGGCGGTCACGGCGCTGCGGGGATAGGGGCCTGCTGTTGCTGAGGCGGCGGCGGATTGGCCTGGTGCCACTTCCACCGCGTGTACAGCATGAGGCCGCACAAGATCAACCCAATGCCGAAGCCGATGAAGTAGGTCTTGAGTTTTTCTCTTGTCTTCATCCGCTCGTCCGCTTCTTGCGTTTCGTCGGCTTGCTGCCGGGAGTTCCGGGCTTGCCGGCCTTGCTACGCCGCTGCCGCTTGTTCTGCTTGCCCTCATCGAGTTCACTGCGTCGTATCTTCGCCGTGTCGCCCTGGGCCAGCCGTTCCTTGAGCTTCCGAGCCTGATCGCGTAATCGAGCGGCCTTCTCGAACTCCAACGACTGCGCCGCCTCAAGCATCTCGGCTTCGAGTTCCCGCATCAACTCGGCGATGTCGAACGCCTCCTCGGCCGTGCCGGCCGCCTCGCGCGCCGTCTTGCGGGCTCGCAGTTGCATCTCGATGCCGCGGCGGATCTCCTTGCGGATCGTCGCGGGCGTGATGCCCATCTTCTCGTTATACGCCACCTGCTTCTCGCGGCGGCGGTCGGTCTCGTCGAGCGCGTTCTTCATCGCCGGCGTCATCTTGTCGGCGTACATCACGACCCGGCCGTTGACGTTGCGGGCCGCCCGGCCCATGAGCTGGATCAGGCTCGTCGGGCTCCTCAGGAAACCCTCCTTGTCGGCGTCCAGGATCGCTACCAGCGCCACCTCGGGCAGGTCGAGGCCCTCCCGAAGCAAGTTCACGCCCACCAGCACGTCGAACGAGCCTTCTCGTAAATCGGTGATGATCTCGAGCCGTTCGAGCGTCTCGATGTCGCTGTGCAGGTAGCGCGTCCGCAGGCCGTTCTGGTCGAGATAGCTTGCCAAATCCTCGCACAATCGTTTCGTAAGAGCCGTGACGAGCACCCGATCCCCGCGCGCGACGGCGGCCTTGCACTCCTCCAGCAAATCCGGCACCTGCCCGTCGGCGGGCTTCACCTCCACGCCGGGGTCCAGCAGGCCCGTAGGGCGGATGACCTGCTCGGCGATCTCCCCGCCCGTACGCTCGAGTTCGTACGGCCCGGGCGTCGCGCTCACGAACATCATCTGCGGCACGACCCGCTCGAACTCCTCGAACCGCAGCGGCCGGTTGTCCAGCGCGCTGCTCAGCCGGAAGCCGTGCTCGACCAGCGTCTCCTTGCGCATGCGGTCGCCGTTGAACATCGCCCGTACCTGCGGCAGCGTGACGTGGCTCTCGTCGATGATCACGAGCCAGTCGTCGATGTTGGGCCGTCCGGCACGTCGCTTGTCATCGCGCTGGACCAGTTGATCGTTGGTTTCCGCACGCGGCAGCATCGTCGCCTCGCCCATACCTGGCCGCGGTGCGTAATCGAAGTAATCCAGCAGCGTGAAGGGTCGCTCGCCTGGCATGCGTCCATCGAAGAAGCGGCTGTAATTCTCGACACCCGGGCAGCTCCCGGTCTCTTTGATCAGGTCCAGGTCATACTTCGTGCGGGCCAGCAACCGCTGGGCCTCGAGCAGCTTGCCCTCGCTCCGCAACTCGAGCACGCGAGAGTCCAGCTCCCGCGAGATGTCGTCGGCGATGGTCTCGAGCTGCTCCTCGGGCAGCACGTAGTGCACGGCTGGGAACAGGTGGAACGTGTCCTCCTCGGCCAGCACCTCGCCCGACGTCGGGTTGATGAGCTCCAGCCGATCCAGGTCGTCGCCGAAGAGGTCGAGCCGGACCGCGAACCGTTCCGACGCGGGCCACACCTCGATGACGTCCCCGCGGGCCCGGAATCGCCCACGACTGAACTCGTAGTCGCTCCGCTTGTACTGCATGGCAGTCAGAGATGCGAAGAGCTGCCGCCGATCGACGCGCACGCCCTTGCTGAAGGTCAGCACCTTGTCGCCGTACGCCTCGGGCGAACCGAGGCCGAAGATGCACGACACGCTGGCGACGACCACCGTATCCCGGCGGCTCAGGATGTTGCTCGTCGCGGCCAGGCGGAGCTGGTCGAGGTCTTCGTTCCGGCTCGCGTCCTTCTCGATATAGATGTCTCTCTGGGGTATATACGCCTCGGGCTGGTAGTAGTCGTAGTAGCTCACGAAGTAGTTGACGCTGTTGTGCGGCAGGAACTCCCGCAGCTCCTCGTAGAGCTGGGCCGCCAGCGTCTTATTGTGGCTGATGATCAGCGTGGGCTTGCCCAGCCGCTGGATGACGTTGGCCATCGTGAACGTCTTGCCCGTTCCCGTGGCCCCCAGCAGCGTGGCCGAATCGGCCCCCGAACGCAGCCGCTCGGTCAATGCCTCGATCGCCGAGGGCTGGTCGCCCATGGGCTTGAACTGGCTGACGATCTCGAAGGGGCGGTGGGGCATGGCGGAACGGTAGGAAATCGTTCGAAGCCAAAAGGCGGGCCCCGACCCGAAGGCCCGAGCCCGCCCGAGAGAGCGAGAAGATATCCTGGTGCTTCGCTCGGACTCCTCCGTGCGATAGCACCTTTGATACATTTTAAACAACTGCTTAGAACAATTCTAATTCCATGTCGCAGAAAAATCAGGGAAACTGCGTATTACTACGCGTCGGCATCGAAGCACGCCCAGGCCTCATCCTCAGAGATGGCCTGGCCCGGCGCAATGCCCTCAGCGAGGGCCATGTCCGCCCGCCCCCGATTGGTCGCCGCGAGGATCGAGTCCTCGGGGTTGGGCCGGACGATGGGCGTGTCGCTGCCGAAGAGGATGTTCCGGCCCGGCTTCAGGCCGCTGTCGATGAGTTCGCGCAGGGGTAGCACGCGTTCCAGCCGGTCGGGGCATGCCCGCCTCAGAGCCTCGATGTCGTAGAGCAAATGGCACGGCTGCACGCTGGCAATGACCCCAAGCTCGGCGAAGCGCGGCACGTCCGCCTCGTCGATCACTTCGGCGTGCTCGATCCGAACCGACCCGCGTGGCGCGCGCGCCCGTTCGGCCGCATCGAGCACGGCACGCACCGCCGCATCACCGATGGCGTGGGCGGTCAGTTGCAGCCCCTCGCCCACGCACAGCCTGATGGCGTCTTCGATGGACTTGTCGCTCATGAGTTGCATGCCCGCGGGGTGCTCGCCCCGCCCATCGGCGAACGGATGCAGCATCCACGCCGTGCGTGAGTTGAGCGTGCCATCGACGAAGATCTTGCCCCCGCCGAGGCGGATCTGGTCGGATTGCCAGTCGCTGCGGGTCTTCAGGGTTTCGGGGAGGTCTTGGACGAGGGGGTAGAGGACGAGCCGGAAGTCGTGTGGAATATGCACCGACTTGAACGCTTCACCGAGGCCGGGCTGGGCCTTGAGGTCATGGACATGCGTGAACCCGTGTTCGGCGAGGTCATCGATCGAACGCTGCAACTCGCCGGCATCGATGCCCTTGGGCTCCAGTTGCTTCCACGCCAAACCTGCCGAGGCTTCGTACAGGACACCAGAGAGCGCACCATCGGGCTTCCGGCCAATCTGCCCGCCGTCAGGATTTGGCGTGTCGATGCCAAAGCCGATGGCATTCAGAGCGTTCGAGTTCACCATCATGGCGTGGTAGTCGAAGCACCATACCGCCACGCTCGTCTCGGGGCTCGCGTAGTCCAACTCGTCGAGCGTTGGCCAGCCCGGCTCGAGCCACGATTCGGGGCGGGCGCCATGGGCCAGCACCAGTTCGCGTCCGACCGCCGCATCGGCTATGGCGTCGAGCATCTCTTGGGCTGTGGTGCATGACTCGAGTTGTACCATGTCCATTGCCCGCCCGTGGGCCAGCAAGTGCGCGTGCGCTTCCCGCATTACCTTCGGTTGGTGTGCCGGCCGCTCACCCACCCAGCACCTCCCCGATCCGCTCCCTCGCCGCCGCCTCGTCCATCGCTGCCTCCTTGAACCCCAACCGCAGCACGTCGAACGCCGCCCGCACATGCACGCCCCACTCGTCGACGCCAACCGCGACGGGCGACTCGGGTCGCACGCCGGTATGGCGAGCGCACGCGCCGGCCAGCTTCGCCTTGTCGGCGTTGAGCAACTTGCACAACACCGGCACGTGGGCTCGCAGGGGGTTCGGCGTCAGCACATCCTCGGCCACGTGCGTCCGCCCATCGTGATCCGCGTACCTGGCGAACGAGACTGCAAGCGACACCAAGCAACACTTCGGCGGTGTCGAGCCGTGGTAGGCCAGCCAACGGTCGGCTTCGATCTCGTCGGGGTCTGGCAGGTCGTCGCTACCAATTACACTTTCGAGTGAGAGTTCAATGGCCGGGTCCATCTCTTGTGGGGCGGCGAACGACCAGTGCCCGGCTTCGTCCAGGTCGCGGTGCATGGGCAGCGTGATCGAGCCGCCCGCCTCGGCAACGACCAGGCGGCAGGGCTCGGCGCCCGCATCGCACACCATGACGCCCGCAAGGTGCGCCAGCATCCGGATGCGCGCGTGCTGCTGATCGCTGGCGTCGATGGGTGACATGCGGGGATTGTTGCCGACGCGGCGATGTTCCGATGTATCCAAACAAAAGGCGATGATCTGGCGTCAGCCAGACCATCGCCATGGATTGGTACGCAACGGCGTGCCCGAACCCAAAAGGCCGAGCCGCCAGTGCTTTACATGCCGGCCGGAGCGCGGCGGGTGGCCTTGCGGCGGGCCTTCTTGCGCGTGCCGGTCTTGCGAGCGGCGGTCTTGCGTGTGGCCTTCTTCCGGGTCGCCTTCTTGCGAGTGGCCTTCTTGGCGGTCTTCTTGCGAGCCGCCTTCTTGCGTGTGGCCTTCTTGCGAGTGGTCTTCTTGGCAGCCTTCTTCCGGGTTGCCTTCTTGGCCGTCTTCTTGCGAGTGGCGGTTTTGCGAGTCGCCTTCTTCCGCGTGGTCTTCTTGGCGGCCTTCTTCCGGGCGCCGGTCTTGCGGGGGGCGGCCTTGCGAGTGGCCTTCTTGCGGGTCGCTTTCTTCCGGGTCGTCTTCTTGGCCGCCTTCTTGCGGGTGGCCTTCTTCCTTGCGGCTTTCTTCGCCATGAGCAAACTCCTGCTCTGATGTCCGGCTTCGCCTTGCTACTACACGCGCCAAAATTGCGGGCCGGACATCTCCGCGGACAAAGGGCGCGCGCAGCGTGTATCGGGTCTGTTCCCCATACGGCTTGAGTAGTCTACTAGAACTTTCCGTTTCGTCCACATTTTTTTTGACCCTCGCGCACCGCCTTCCAGCCACCAAGAGCACGCGTACGACGCGTCGCGCAACCCCAGTGGGGACACCTCGAAGCCAAACGACCACGAAGCCGCGGCGTTCGCTTCCACGAACGAGCATCCCCCTCTCAAGACGACGACGAGCACGTACGCGCCGGGATGCGCGTTGCCGCGTGTGCACGCAAAACTATTGAATTCATCGAAGTTTTCTCGCATTTCGGCGCGGTACACGATGCCGATGACCCGATTCGAGTTCCACATACGCCACGCCCCGACGACTCGCGCGGGCGCCCGCCAATCCCTCGCGTTCCGTTCGCCGGGTTGGCCGACCACACGCCCATTTCGGTTGCGCCGAGCATCCCCGCCGAGCGCGCGGCACGCTCTCGGACGGTCCGAAAAATTTCTTGCGTTTCGGATAAATTTTTTTGACCTTCGGTCGCCAAACACGTCGTTCCGGTAAACTCGGCACCCCTTCGGACGCCTTCGACGCGACCGATTTCAGGATCGAAACGGTGTGCCTTTCGGGTGCGCGCAGCGTCTCCAACGCCGAAGTTCCGCTCGGCGCGGCGTGCTCCATGAGCGCACCTTTTACCCGGCTTGCGGCTCGTGGCCAGACCATCACCCGGGCGCTGGAGGCTGGGAAGCCCGGCGTGCGCGCACGGGTTCTCGTTGGCTTCGTAGGGCTTCCGGAATGCGCCCGAAAGCCCCTCTACGCACGCTCAGGGCCTTTTTTGGGGCTCCGAGGCTGGCTTCGGAGTGGCGTTTGGCTCATCGGTCGTTTCTGGTGCGGGATCGACTTCGACCGGGTCGGGCTCGCTCTGGTGCAGCGCTTCGGGCTCGGGTGGAAGCTCGGGCTCGGCTTCGGGTTCGAGGCGTCGCACCTTCACGACAGTGTCTGGCGCCACGACCGCGCCGGTCGACTCGGCCATCTGACGCACACGCTCGGAGATCTCGCGCAGCCGTTCGGCCTCGTCGTGCTCCTGCTCGGCGCTGCGCAGCCCGCCCTCGGGGGCCAGTGTGGCCAGGAACACCCCGTTGACGCGGTTGTACAGCGCGAGGGTCTCGTCCTCGTTGATCTGGGGCGCAACTCTTGCGCGTACCACGCCCCGATACGGGTTGTACCAGAAGCTGGCGGCCTTGTGGCCGTCAAGATCGAAAGCGACAGGGTCGGCCGGGTGGTCGCGGTCGGCGTCTTCGGCCGGCGCGAGCTCGACCCACGGGCGATCGCCGGTCAGCAGGTGGTTGCGCGGCGGGTCGTCCTCGAACCAATGGCCCTCGATGGTGTTGGGCCAGCCCCGGCCGTTGACGGCAACGCCGTTGGTGGTTGCCTGGACCTTGAGGATTGAGTGAAACTGGGCAAGCGACAACTCGGTCTGCGTCACGACGTTCTCGACCGAATCACTTCGGGTCTGTTGGATGACCACGAGCGTGACCGCCACCAGGCACAGGCCCAGGGCGACCACGTCCACGATCCGACGCAGGCTGGAGCGTTCACTCGGCATCAGGGCCCTCTTCAAGGATGGGATCGGTTGTCGTGCCGCCCGGCTTGGGCTCTGGCGGCGGCGATGGCGTGAATTGGGTGAAATCGCGATGGTCGTGCCGGTCCTGAGGCGGCGGGCCAGCTCCGCCAGCGTCCGCTAAACTGCGCCTAACTATGGCCATCGAGATCCGAGAACTGGAGTGCGGGGCGTTGCTGCTGGTCGAGCCCATGGCCGGCGTGAAGAGCTGCGCCCTGAACTGGAGCCTTCCCGCGGGCGCTGCCGCCGAGCCCGAGAACAAACTGGGCCTGTCGGGCATCGTGGCCGAGATGGTCCAGCGCGGCGCGGGCGGTCTCAACTCGCGCCAGCACGCCGACGCGCTCGATGCGGCGGGCGTCAGCCGGAGCTTGGACACCGGCGTCCGCACCAGCCGCCTGGGTGCCACGTTCGTAGGCCAGGACCTGGCAAAGGCGATCCCCTTGCTGGCCGACATGATCGTGCGGCCGGCGATGGCGACGGACTCGTTCGACCCTGCCAAGAGCCTTGCCCTCCAAGAACTCGACGCGCTGACCGACGACCCGCAGGAGTGGGCGAGTGTCGAGGCGATGGCGCGTCATCGCCCACCACCGCTGAACCGCTCAACCTACGGCACGCGCGAGGGCCTGGAGGCCTGCACCCACGCCGACGCGGTTGACTACCTGCGTACGGGCTTCGTCCCCCGCGGCAGCCTCATCGCGTTGGCGGGCGACGTCGATCCGTTGCTCGCTCAGGATGTTCTGAATAAAGCCCTCGAAGGCTGGACCGGCCAGGCCAGCGAGCCCATGCCCACCGGCCAGCCGCAGCGCGGCCGGGCCCACGTCGATGACGACGGCGCCCAGGTGCAGGTGATTGTGATCCGCGACGCCCCGCGCGACGGCACGCCCGAGGCCGCGTGCGAGCGACTAGCGACGGCGGTACTCAGCGGCGGCATGTCGGGCCGGCTGTTCACCGAGGTGCGCGAGAAGCGGGGGCTGTGCTACGCCGTCCACGCCGGGTACACAGCCGAGCGAGAGACCGGCTGGCTGACCGCTTATGTCGGCACCACGCCCGAGCGGGCCGCCGAGTCGCTCGAGGTACTCCAGGCCGAACTCGATCGCGTGGCGACGCCCGCCGGCGCTCCGACCGAGCAAGAGTTCGAGCGGGCCCGTGTTGGGCTCAAGTCCCGCATCGTCTTCGGCGGCGAATCGACCGGCGCCCGAGCCGGGGCGCTGGCGAGCGACTACCGCAAGCTGGCCCGCTGCCGGACGCTCGAGGAGCGCGTGGCCGAGATCGACGCCGTCACACTGCCCAAGTTGTGCGAGCACTTGGCGAATTTTGATCGCGGCGAGGCCACCGTGCTGACGTTGGGACAGGCCTTGAGCAACCAGCCCGCCAAGGCGGAGGCCTGACCCCATGCACGCCCTGACCCTGCGCCGGCTCATCGAGCAGACGCTGGTCGTGCTGCTCATCGCGTTCCTGGGCCTGTCACTCATCTATCCGATCGTGCTGACCATCCGTGGTGGGTTCGCTGTTGACCCAACCAGTGACGCCACGTTGCTGGACAATTGGACGCTCACCCACGTGCTGCGTGTGTTCCGGGATCCGGTCACCCGCGAGGGCCTGTTCAACGCCTCATGGATTGCCACCGGCACCACGCTGCTGAGCGCCGCTATCGCGGTGCCGCTGGCTTTGCTTGCGGCCCGGCACCGCTTTCCTCTGAAGGGCGCCTTCAGCGCGATGATCCTGGTGCCCCTCATCTTGCCGCCGTTCGTCGGCGCCATCGGCTTCCGAGCCATCATGGGCCGAGAGGGCATGCTCAACACCCTGCTGGGCACAAACTGGGACATCCTGGGCGAGGCCAAGGGCTTGGGCGTCATCATCGTGCAGGCGTTACACCTGTACCCGATCCTCTATCTGAATGCGACCGCGGCCCTGGCCAACCTTGACCCGGCCATGAACGAGGCGGCCGAGAACCTCGGCGCGGGCCCGTGGCGGCGCTTCACGCGCGTCACGCTGCCGCTCATCCGCCCCGGCCTGTTCGCTGGCGGGACGATCGTCTTCATCTGGGCGTTCACCGAGCTCGGCACGCCGCTGATGTTCGACTACGACCGCGTCACGTCGGTGCAGATCTTCTATGGGCTCAGCGAGGTCGAGGGCTCGGCCCGTCCCTACGCGCTCACGTTCGTGCTGCTGGCCGCTTCGCTGATCGCCTACGCCGCGGGAAAGCTGGCCTTCGGCCGCCGCGGCTACGCGATGAGCACCCGCGCGACGCGGGCCAGCAGCGAGGTCGCGCTCAAAGGGGCTAAGGGTTGGCTGGCGGCGGCGGCCTTCCTGGTCGTCACCATCCTGGCCGTCGCGCCGCACATCGGTGTCGTGCTCATGAGCGTCAGTGGCGTGGGGCAGTGGTACCAGAGCCTGCTGCCCAAGAGCTTCACCCTGGCCCACTACGGCGTGGCTCTGGGCAGCGACGCGGCCTTCCGATCCATCGCCAACAGCCTGTTCTACTCGGCCCTGGCCGTGCTGCTGAACGTGTCCATCGGGGTGACGGTGGGCTACCTCATCGTGCGCACGCGGGCGGTGGGGCGGAGCGTGCTCGACACGCTCTGCATGCTGCCCTTGGCGGTGCCCGGGTTGGTGCTGGCATTCGGGTTCGTCGCCGTGAGCCTGGCGTGGCCTTTCCGAGGCACGGTCAATTTCGGATTGGGCGACATCGGCGCGCCCCTCGACGGCGTGGTCTCGGTCGTGGGCGTGAATCCGAATCCCATCCCGTTGCTTGTTCTCGCGTACGCCGTACGCCGGTTGCCGTACATCGTGCGCGCCGTGGTGGCGGGGCTCGAGCAGACGAGTGGCGAGATGGAAGAGGCCGCCCTGAATCTCGGCGCCTCGCGGATGCGGGCTATCCGCAGCGTGGTGCTGCCGCTCATCGTCGCCAACATCATCGCCGGGGCGCTGCTGGTGTTCGCCTTCAGCATGCTCGAGGTCTCCGACAGCCTGCTGCTGGCCCAGAAGCAGGACGACTGGCCGATCACCCGGGCCATCTACGCGTTCAGCCACCGGCAGGGGGATGGCCCCTATATCGCCAGCGCGATGGGTGTGTGGGGCATGGCCCTGCTCACAGTGACCCTTGTGGGGGCAAGCGCCCTGCTGGGCAAGAAGATGGGGGCAATCTTCCGGGTCTGAGCCGGAATCGTTAAGTTTGCTGAAACTAACCTCACCCGCTTCCTATATATCATGAGACGACCGACTCGTGACCTCCCCACATAGAGGAAGAAGGAATACTGCGATGCGACCGAACACCACGCGAACCCGCCTCCTCGTTGGCACCGGCCTAATCAGCGCCGTGCTACCCGCCCAGGGCTGCGTCTTCTCCATCGGCGGCGGCAAGAAGGAGTACATTGTCGAGGACAAAGCCCGGCTCACCTCGGCCGAGCAGGACCGCGCCCCGGTCGTGCGTTCGAAGTCCGACGTGCCCAGCTTCAGCCAGGCCGAGAACGCCCGGCTGGGCAGGCTCGGCCCGGACACGACTGTGGAGCAATTCCGCAAGATCTTCCCCGAGGCCGTATTCCGCAGCTCGCGCAAGCACGACTCGGGGGACGTCCTGTTGTACGAGGTGCGCGATCGCCGGGTGTATCGCTACGAGAGTTCCGATTACGGCTATATCCACGACGAGCCGGTCTACTTCCGCTTCGTCCGCGGCACGCTGGAGGGCTGGTACCACTCGCCTACGGGCGACGAGATCCCACAGTGGTGGCTCGAGATCGAGAGCGACAATAAGCAATTCCAGGATGGCTGAACGTCGGGGTCAGTCCGCCATCACACACCGCCCCTGCGCCCAGTGACGCAGCTGGGCGACCTTTTCGGCCATCGTCACGCTTAGCGGTGGGCTCGCCGCGAACACGCCGAGCAGGGTGTCGGTGGTGACCTTTTCGCGGCGGCTGAATGCCTCGTGCCGGGCGGCGATGATGCCCTGCTCGATCTCGGCGCCGCTGAAACCGTCGGTGGCGTCGATGAGCTTTTCCAGGTCGAAGTCGGCCGCGTCGAGGCGACGCTTGCGGAGGTGGATCTCCAGGATCGCTCGGCGGCCCTCTTCGCCCGGGAGGTCGACGAAGAAGATCTCGTCGAAGCGGCCCTTGCGCATCAACTCGGGCGGCAGGCTCTCGATGTCGTTAGCCGTTGCCACGATGAACACCGGCTCGCGGTGCTCCTGCATCCAGGTGAGCAGGCTGCCGAACATGCGGCGGCTGAGCCCGCCGTCGGTGCCGCCCGATCCCATCGAAGCGAAGCCCTTCTCGATCTCGTCGATCCACAGGATGATGGGGGCCATGAGCTCGGCCTGGTGCAACGCGGCCCGCAGGCGGCTCTCGCTCGAACCGACGAAGCGGTCGTACAGGGCGGTGGGGTCGAGCCGCAGCAGCGGACGATGCCATGCCGCGCTGATGGCCTTGGCGCACAGGCTCTTGCCCGCGCCCTGCACGCCGAGCATCAGCACGCCGCGGGGCGAATCGAGCCCGTGCTCCTCGGCTTCGGCCTCGGTGGTCAGCAGGCGGCTGGAGAGCCATTTCTTGAGCGTCTTGAGACCGCCGATGTCGTCAAGGGTGGCGGGGGCCTCGATGAACTCGAGCAATCCGTCGGCCTTCACGTACTCACGCTTGCGCGCGACGATGCGAGGCAGGTCGTCGCTGTCGAACCTCTGATCGTCGCGAATGACCTCGGCCACGATGTTCTTGATCTGCCGGCGGGTGAGCCCCCGCAGGTTGCGGATCATCGCGTCCCACTCGCTGCGTTTGACGTCGACCTCGATGGGCGTGTGCCGGTGGTGCGCGCGGAGTTGCGTGCGCACGAGGCGTTCGATCTCTTCGGTATCGGGCGGCATGATCTCGAACTCGGCGGCGTATTGGCGGAGCACGGGCGCCTTGATGCGTTCGTGGTCGATGAGCACGATTAGCTGGGCCTGCTCGTTGGCGCGGAAGAGCGCCTCGCGCAGCGCCCTTGCGACCTTCACCTCGTCGATGTGGTGGCCCAGGTCGAGCATGACGTACACGCCCGGCTGACGATCGCTCGCGATCTTGCGCAGCGCGCGTTCGGCGTGCTGCGTGTCGTCCGAGTGGCCGGTGTCCTCCATCGCGGCGTCTTGCAGCCCGCCGGTGAGCGTCCAGCGGTGGCACATCATGCCCTGATCGGCGGCAGCGTCTCGCACGAGGTTGAGGGCGTAGACCTCCTCGGCTGTGGCGATGGTGATAGCCGGCTGGCTGGTGACGCGCATCAGCCCCCGGAGGCGGTCTAAGTTGCTTTCGGCCATAGCGCCCAGCATAAGCACCCGAGTTCCGGTAGAGATATCGAAGCCCGATAAGCCCGCAATCGACAGAATTGCGACAGTGTGGCCGGCTCGGGCTGGCCGGATGCGCTCCGTCGTGGTAGGTTGCGAGTATCAGGCGGGAAGCGGCCGTAACGCCCGGAGCGGGCGGCCAGTATGCCCTGTCGTACCCAATGGACCCCGAGCGCGCCTGCCTGCGTGCTCATTTTTGGGTTCTGTCAACCCGTTCGGCCGGGACCAAGCCCGGGCCGGGCAAAACAGGGGAGGTCGGACACGATGATCCAACGTTCAATGGCTCGCGCAACGGTCGCGGGCGTTTTCGCGTCTGCCGCGGCGGTCCTTGCCACGGCGCCCGTTTCGCTTGCCCAGGGCGTTCTTTCGCAAGAGGGTGCGCCGCCCGCCACCGGGCAGCAGTCGCCGCTGGTGTTCGACGACCTCGTCGAGTACTCGATCGAGCGCATGGACTTTGAGGTCGACCCTCGTGGCTCGATCACCACGACCGTGATGCTGGGCGAAGAGGCCTTGACGTTCGATCTCTGGCCGCACGATAACCGCTCGCCTGACTTCCAGGTGCTGGTGCAGCAGGACGACGGCTCGCACAAGCGCGTGGTGCCGCCCGCGCCCACGACGTATCGCGGCACGGTCGACGGTGTGGCCGACAGCCGTATCACCGCGGGTTTCTTTAATGGCTCGCTGACGGCGATCATCACACTTGGCGATCGTGCCGAGGACGTGTGGATCGTCCAGCCGCTGAACGAACGTGTGCCCGGCGCCGATGCCGCCCTGCACGTGGTGCACCGTGACTCGGACGACCTGTCGACCGTGGGCAAGTTCTGTGGCACCGTCACCAACCCATTCGACGGCCTGCTGCAGAAGCAGGATCAGAACCCCGGAGCGGGCGTCGACGAGACGCTGCTGCTCGAACTCGCCGTGGATACCGACCACGAGTTCTACCTCTCGCGCGGCTCGTCGGAGGCCTCGGTCATCGCGGCGGTCGAGAGCCAGGTGAACGCCGTCTCGAACATCTACG
>JAUHYE010000109.1 GCA_030426395.1 Phycisphaerae bacterium | reverse complement strand
CGAGCGTGGGCTGGCGTCGAACCCTGGCCAGCGGCAGGAGATCTGGACGTACCTGCGGATGCCGTTCCGCTTCTCGTCGGGCGATCGGCTGCTGGTGCGCGTGTACGAGGCCGAGCAGACCGATTCGGCCACGCCGCGAGCGGGCCGGATGGTGGGCGAGGCGTACCTGACACCAACGGGCGTGACCCCCGCCGAGACCGGGATGATCGGCGTCATCGGCTCTCGCACGGCCTCGCTGACGACATACAGCGATGGGCAGGGGCTCAGCCACGACACGCGGCTGAATGAGCCGATGGTGGTCGCTACGCGGCTGAACCCGGCGACCATGCCCGACGCGTGGGCGGGGCTGAGCCAGTACGACGTGTTCGTGTGGACGCAGGGCGAGCCGGTGACGTTGGGCGCCGAGCGTGCCGACACGCTGCGACGATGGGTGGCGCAAGGCGGTCATCTGGTGGTTGTGATGCCACAAGTGGGTGGCACATGGCTGTCGGGTGAGTTGAACAATCCGTTGTTCGACATCATGCCCCGCGTGACGGCAACGCGCGATTCGGACTACCCGACCGGGCCCATCCGCCCGCTGCTGACGCTCCGCAGCGACATCGTGCTTCCAGCAACCGTGGTGGCGCACACGTTCGAGCCGCGTGAAGATGCGGACGAGTCCGACGCGTTCGTTGTGTTGCGCGACCCGCAGGACAGGGCCATCGTGGTGCGGCGGCAGGTGGGCATCGGGCAGGTGTCGCTGGTTGGCATCGACGTTGGTGACGACGCGCTCATGCGTGTGGGTGTGCCCTCGGCCGATGCCTTCTGGCACCGCGTGCTTGGGCGGCGCGGAGACCTGCGGCCCTGGAGCATGCAAGGGCCGGCCGGCAACCCGCAGCGATCGTCACCACAACGCAAGGTGCGCCACTACGACCACGCGATCGACCTGGCCATCGCGCAGACGGGCAGCCCGGCGGCGGGCGTTCTGCTTGGGTTCATCGTGTTCATCACATACTGGCTGGTGGCCGGGCCTCTGGGCTTCGCGGTGCTGAAGAAGACCGGCCGCGCCAAGCACGCGTGGGTGGCGTTCGTGGGCGTGACGGCGGTGTTCACGGGCATCGCATGGGGTGGGGCCGTGCTGCTGAGCCCCGCGGCGATCGGCGGCTCGCACCTGACCATTATCGACCACGTCTATGGGCAGACCGAGCAGCGCACGCGGACGTGGGCGGGGCTCATCGTGCCGTGGTACGGACTGGCGAATGTGCGCGTGGGCGACGAGGACGAGGGCTCGACCATCGCGACGCTCAGCCCGTGGATGAGCCCGGAGGTGGGGTCGGCACGTTCCCCGACAATCGTGGTTACCGCGTGCTGTCGGCACGGCCCAGCGAGATGGCCTTTCCGGTGCGTTCGACGATGAAGGAACTGACCGTGCAGTGGGCCGGGCCCATCCAGTGGGCCATGCCGACGCCGGTGGATGCGTCCGGGGCGCCCGCCGAGTTGCGGGCAACGAAACGGCCGATCGACGCGGTAGCCGACGACGTGACCAGCGAGGCCACCGGGCACCTCGTGCACGACCTGCCGGGCGACCTGTACGACGTCACCATCATCATCAACCACGGCATGTACGACGTGCAGCCGCGCGTGAGCCCGAACCGGCCGATCATGGACGCAGCGGTATTCCGGCGTCCGGACGCGTGGCAGGCTGGCGAGAAGCTGAATCTGGCCGATGAAACGCGTCGCAACGGCCGCGCCGACGTTTCGGTGCGGACATGGATCGACAAGGCGACGGTCGAGCCGATCAGCTTCTCCGACACTGGCCTGCTGCCCGAGGGCGCGAGGCAAGTGAGTGAGCAACTGATCCTTGCCAGCCTGATTTCGCAGGCCGGCCCGCCGCCGTACAACCCGAGTGGTGGGCAGGTGTACTCGGCTGCCACCCGTCGGGTGATGCACGGCATGGACCTGGGCGTGTGGATGACGCGGCCGTGCATCATCGTGATGGGGCACATGGGCGTGGGGAGCACCGAGAAGGGCGCCCCGTGCCCGACGCCGATGACCATCGAGGGGCGGGACCCCAATCTGCGTGGGCGGACGTTCGTGCGCTGGGTGTACCCGCTGGACGCGGCGCCGCCGGCGATCCTGGCGACACCCGCGGTGGGCGAGGGCGAAGATGGCGACGAAGAGGGCCCGGGCTTCTGAGCCGGCGAGGAGTTTCTAGCGTGCCGATCATCGAGACCATCAACCTGACCAAGCGCTACGGCGAACTCGTCGCGCTGGACAATCTGAATCTTGCCATCGACGAGGGCGACTGCTTCGGCTTCATCGGCCCCAATGGCGCGGGCAAGACGACGACGATCAAGATCCTCGCCACGCTGCTCAAGCCTTCGAGCGGGCAGGCACAGGTGGCCGGGCACACCATCGGCTACCAGAACCGGCTCATTCGCCCGCTCATCGGCTATGTGCCCGACTTCATGGGCGCCTACGAGGACATGGTCGTCACCGAGTACCTCGAATTCTTCGCCGCCGCCTACGACATCCACGGCAAGCAGCGCAAGACGGTCGTGGGCGACGTGCTGGAGCTGACCGACCTGACGTACAAGGCGACCGCCGAGGTCAACAGCCTGAGCCGCGGCATGCAGCAGCGCCTGAGCGTGGCACGCGTGCTATTGCACGACCCCAAGGTTCTTCTCATGGACGAGCCGGCGTCGGGCCTCGACCCCCGCGCCCGCATCGAGATCCGCGAGCTGCTCAAGGAACTCAAGCGGATGGGCAAGACCATCCTGATCTCCAGCCATATCCTGCACGAGTTGGCCGAATTGTGCAATGTCGTCGGAATCATCGAGCGCGGCAAGCTGCTCTACACCGGCACCGTGCGCGAGGCGTTGAACCGTGCGAGGGTCGGGCACGTCCTGCACCTGCAGGTCGTCGAGCGTTCGCCCGACGCGGCTGAGGTGCTCAAGAAGCTGCCCGGCGTGAAGAAGGCCGACCTGGTCGACGGCGACGACGGGGTGGAGATCCACCTCACGCTCGATCAGCAGAACGCCGTCGCCGTCGCCGACGTGCCCAGCATCCTGATCAACCACGGCTTCCGCCTGAAGCGATTCACCGAGGAAGCGGTGAACCTTGAGACGGCGTTCATGCGGTTGACGAAGGGGTTGGTGCAGTAGGGTGAAGCACAGGCTGTTGCGTCACACCACCGCAGAAATCGTCACGAGCACGTCCATCGCGTAGAGCGTCCCGGCCAACGCCAGCACCGTACCTGCCGCCTCGCTCCATGCGGCACGCCGGCGCGCGAGCCGGATGATTGCGAGCACGAGAAAGCCCAGTGCCGCCAGCGCGCATCCGGGCATGGCCAGTATCGCGACGCCCAGATCTCCCCGGCCGAAGCCGCCATTGCTTGCCGTCACGGCGAGCGCGGTGTTCACAAGCAAGAGCATCGCCAACGATGCCAACGTCGTGATTCGCCAGGCGTTCACGCTCCGATGTTGAGTCGTCGTTTCGTGAGCGTGCATCGACGATCGTACTCCGAAGCGACTGCTTACTTCGGCCCCCCAAACTCCGGCAAGAACTCCTTCGCGTACCACTTTCGCCACTTGGGCACGTCCCAGCCCAGGTAGCTGGTGTCGCGGCCGCTCAGGTCGCTGGTGAGGCGGACCAGGGCGTCGTGGACCTCGACGCGGTACGTCACCACGACGGCGTCGAGCACGCGGAGCACCACGCCCTCGGTCACGACGCTCAAGGTCGGGTCGAACGCGACGGCGCTGTCGCCCACGACGGGCTCGAGGTCGCTGACGAAGGCCTGCTGCTGGCCGACGATGATGTACGCCAGGCTGCCGCCGTCGCTGCCGTTGCCGCGGCCGACCACCTGGCTGGCGATCATGGCGGGGATGGCGTCGGCCATCTTCAGAGTCGCGGCGAGGCCCGCGGCGTTGGCGACGTGCTTGTCGTGGCTGCGGCGCAGGCCGTCGGCCACCACGCTCTTGACGGTGTGCGGCGCTTCCTTGCCGTCGAGCGTTTCGGCGAGCGTCTCGCTGGCCATCGCGCGGCGGCGCGGGTGGGTGTCGAAGACGGCGGTCCACGCCACGGTCGCCAGCGCCTCGGGCGTTTCGAGGCTGGCCAGGTGATCGATAATGAACTCGATCACGTCGTCGCCCGAGCGACTGAAGATCTCGATCATCGACTCGAAGATGGCCGGGTCGTTGTATTCCTTGAGTTTCTCGAAGCCAGCCTCGCGGAGGTCCTGGGCGCGGGGGTTGCGGAAATAGCGGTGGCGGATGCGCTTGAGTTCGACTTCCAGGTGCTCGCGGCGCAGGTGGTGTGCCTTGAGGGCCTCGGTCAGGTCGTCGGGCTGTGCGATGTCGGCCGGGGGTTCCACGGTCGGCAGCGTCGATGGCGCGGGCGTGGCGGGGGTGTCCTGGGCGATCGCAATCGCGGGTGTGCCAGCAAGGGCTATCAGCACGAGCAGCGGCGTGGTGGGGCGCATGGTGCGGCCTCCTGTATGCCCGGGCCAGGGGTGGGGGGAGGTGGCCCGGAAGGGTGGCGGCGGCCAGGGTGGGGCCCTCACGAGAGGGTGCGGCCATCGCTGGAAGATTGTACGGGCTGTCGCCCCAGGGGTTGCGGGCCGATATACTCCGGGCCCTCGAGGACGCCAGATGGCGGCCAAGAGGCCCTTATCCGGGCGATTAGCGCAGTTGGCTAGCGCGCCTCGTTGACATCGAGGAGGTCACAGGTTCAAGTCCTGTATCGCCCACTTGTTCGGAGGAGAAACGGGTCCCGCTGGGGCCCGTTTTTCGTTGCCCGTCGGGTACCGCTTGGGCCATGACTGCCGGGTGCCTGGCTTGTTATGGGGCCAAACAGGGTCAGAATCCAGACTTTGTCAAGCTATCCAGCGAAAAAAGCCTTGCGTGTTCTTTTGATCGTCGTTAGGCTGGACGCATCAGCCTCGTTGGGGGGCTTGATGTCGCATTGGAGAGAAGACATGAAGACGACACCTGTTCTTGTGGCCGCCGCGGCGGCCCTGGCGGTTTCTGCCCAGAGCCTGGCGGACACCATCATCAGCAACAGCCCGGGCAACGACGGCACGCAGACCGCCGGCATCAACGACGGCACGCGGACCAAGGGCATGGGCTTCACCATGCCCGGCGGCCTCGACTACACGCTCGACTTGGTGTCGCTGCGTCTGGACATCACCACGACCGACGTCTCGCCGCTCGTGGAGATCTATAGCGACGCCGGCGGCGTTCCCGGCTCGTCGCTGACCACGCTGATCAACCCCGGCTCGTTCGCCCTGGGCATCAACGACTACGCCTTCACGCCCTCGGGCGCGTTCACCCTCGAGGCCGGCCAGAGCTACTGGGTCGTGGCTTCCTCCACCCTGGGCACCTACAGCTGGAAGGCCAGCAGCCCCTCGGAGACGCCCGTCGGCATGGCGACCCACCTGGGCGCCACCTTCGGGGCCTATCCGCCCTCCAGCAGCAGCAGCATCCTGACCACCTACTTCGTCGACGCCACCGTCGTGCCCGCCCCGGGCAGCCTCGCGCTGCTGGGCCTGGCCGGCCTGGCCGTCCGCCGTCGCCGCTGATCGCCCCTCGGGCGACCCGAACGACGAGAAGGATCCCTCGAGCCCCGGCCGCGCAGGCCGGGGCTTTCTCGTGCGCCAGGCGATCAGCCCCCGGGCGGTGGGGGCGGTGTGGGCGTGGCGCCCGCTTCCTTGGGGCCAAGCTTCCGCCGGTGGCCGGCCTTCATGTTCACGATCTCGACCACCAGCGCGAAGGCCATGGCGAAGTAGATGTAGCCGCGGGGGATGTGGTGGCTGGCGCCCTCGGCCACCAGCAACACGCCGATCAGCACCAGGAAGGCCAGGGCCAGGGTCTTCATCGTCGGGTGCTTCTGCACGAAGCGGGCGATGGGGCCGCTGAAACCGATCATGACCGCGATCGAGATGACCACCGCCGTCGCCATGGTCCAGTAGTTGCCCGTCATGCCCACGGCGGTGATGACCGAATCGATCGAGAACACAAGGTCGAGCATGAGGATCTGGATGAGCACCGCACCGAAGCTGGCGGCCTTCTTGCCCATGCCCGGCCGGGCGTTGGGGTCGTCCTTGTGGGCCCCGCCGTCCTCGACCATGTGGTGCAGTTCCATCGTCGCCTTGGCGATCAGGAACAGCCCGCCGGCCAGCAAGATCAGGCTCTTGCCCGAGAGCGGGATCTCGACCCACGGGATCGTGTAGAACGGCTCGGTGAGCTGCACGATGAGGAACGCCAGGGCGAGCAGAATGAGCCGCATCACCATCGCGAGGATGAGGCCTACGGTGCGGGCCTTGGCCCGCTGGTCCTCGGGCAGCCGGTTGGCCAGGATGGCGATGAACACGACGTTGTCGATGCCCAGAACGATCTCCAGGGTCGTCAGCGTGAGCAGGGCGATGAGGCCCGCGGCGGTGAAGAAGCCGACGTTCTCCGGAGCCGCCGTGGCGGCGGGGTCGGCCATGAGGGCGAGCATGGGGGCAATGGTCTCGAGCATGGGCGGAGTTTACGTCCGAGAGCGCGCGAGCCGGTGCGGAGGGGTTTCATCGATGGAAGATGTTCGGAAAATGATTGGAGAAACGGCCCTGAAGATGCTGTCAGTGTGGGCTCAGGTCCGAGAACGGGAGCGAAAAACGTCGTGATGGCATGGAAAAACGCCGTGATGCCATGAGAAAACGCCGTGATGGGTACGCAAAACGCCGTGATGCCATGGAAAAACGCCGTGATGGGTACGCAAAACGTCGTGAACTCATGACAAAACGTCGTGATGGGTACGCAAAATGTCGTGATGGCATTGGAAAACGTCGTGATGGGTCCCGAAAACGCCGTGATGCGAGGGGAACGTGCGGCGATGCGTCCCGGGTCCGGTGTCCGAGCCGCCGTAGCATCGCCCATGCGCACCAAGCCCCTCGCCGTGATCGTCCCCGGTCTGGTCCTGCTCGGTCTGGCCCCGCTGGTTGCGGGTTGCAGCAGCGGGCCCGATGAGCACGGTGTGGCCATCCAGGTCGGCCCCTCCCCGACGCTGGCCGCCGTGGACGCCATGGACCCCGAGGCACGCGATATCGCCGAGCGCGTCATCGGATTCGCCGGCGGGGCGGAGGCGATCGACAACGTCCAGACGCTGGAAGTCCGCTTCGAGGGCGAGACCGACGGGAATCCGCTGGTGTTCCACCTGGCGTGGTCTCGTGGGGGGTCTCGATCGGGCGCGGCGTGGTACGGCATGCGGATGGGACCGATCTCGGGCCGCATGGGCACCGATGGCACGCACTACTGGCGGGCGATGGAGGGCGAGGGGCCCGAGATGTTCGAGATCGATCCCGAGGAAGGCTTCGGGTGGCAAGAGGACGCCGATCAGGTGGTGGCCTTCGCGTCCTTCCCGTTGCGTGTGATCAACCCGACCAACAGCCACTCGAGCGGCGGCACCCCGCTTCGATCGGCGGGCTCGGGCGAGTTCAAGGGCCAGCGATCGGCCGTGCTCGAACCGGGGGATGCATCCGAGTTGGAGGTGGTCGGCGCGCTGCACGTCGAGCCCGACACCGGCCGTCCCCTGGGCAGCACGTCGGGCCTGCCCGGCGAGCCGCTGTTCATGACCTTCAGCGACTGGCGCGAGGTCGACGGCGCCCACGGTCTGAAGATGTTCCACCGCGTGAAGGTTGATGGCTTCTGGCTGGGCGACGAGGTGTTCGACCTCAAAGCCAAGTTCGTGCGCGTGAACACGCTGGACGAGGCCGACTTCGCGCCGCCGGCGGACGCGGTGCTGCAGAAGTAGGTTTCCGGCGCGCACGAAGGCACGGCTTGCCGAAGACGGACAAGCCGTGGCATCCGGATCCCGTTCTTCTTCGAGCCCTTCGCGACCTTCGCGTTCAAGATCTTTCAACGCGGGGGTCGCAAGGGGGATAGCGCATACCCCCCACGGAGTGGGCTATTCCTTGCTCATCACGTAGCGGGCCATGTCCACGCAGCGGTTCGCGTAGCCGGCCTCGTTGTCGTACCAGCTCACGACCTTGAAGAAGCGGTCGTTCAGCTCGATGCCGGCCTCGGCGTCGAAGATGCTGCTGTGGGCGTCGCCGATGAAGTCGCTGGAGACGACGGGTTCCTCGGTATAGCCCAGCACGCCCTGCATGGCGCCATTGGCGGCCGCCTTCATCGCCTCGTTGATGGCCTTCAAGCTGGTCGCCTTGGCGGTCTTGAAGGTCAGGTCGACGCAGCTCACGTCGGCGGTGGGCACGCGGAAGCTCATGCCCGTCAGCTTGCCCTTGAGGTTGGGAAGGCACAGCGTGACCGCCTTGGCCGCTCCGGTGCTGGCGGGGATGATGTTCATGTAGCCGTTGCGGCCGCCGCGGAGGTCCTTCTTGCTGGGGCCGTCCTGGGTCGGCTGGGTGGCGGTGACGGCGTGGATGGTGGCCATGAGGCCCTCGGCCAGCCCGAAGTTATCATCGATGACCTTGGCGATGGGCGCCAGGCAGTTGGTCGTGCAACTCGCGTTCGAGATCACCTTGTGCTTGCCCGGGTCGTACTGGTCGTGGTTGACCTTGTAGCACAGCGTGGGCACGGTGTCGGTGGTCTTGGTGGGCGCGCTGATGATGACGCGCTTCGCGCCGCCTCCGTCGATGTGCTTCTGGGCGTCGGGCCCTGCGGTGAAGAAGCCGGTGCTTTCGATCACGACGTCAACACCAAGGTCGCCCCACTTGAGGTTCGACGGGTCACGCTCCTCGAAGACCTTGGTCGTTTCGCCGTTGACGGTGAAGTCGCTGCCCGACACCTGCACATCGGCCAGCTTCCCGTCGATGCGGAAGCGGCCGTGCATGGTGTCGTGCTTGAGCAGGTAGGCCAGATTCTCGGCGGGCACCAGGTCATTGACGCCCACGACGGTGACATCGGGACTCTGGGCCGCGATGCGGTAGACCAGGCGGCCGATGCGTCCGAAACCGTTGATGCCCAAGCGGATGGCCATAGCGTGAAAATCTCCCAAAAAAAGAGCGCCGGGACACGATTTGGCCTCCGGCAGGTGCAACCCAGGAACGAGCGGCATGGTAGGTGGGGGGAACCGTGTTTTGGGGGGCTGGACGGGCCCGGGCTGCTATGCTCCGGGCGGTCGCCGGGAGACCCCCGCGGCAACGATGGGGGGTGATTCGTGACCGCCGAGAAGATCTGCATCATCTGTGGAGCCGATTGTGCCGCGCGCCCGCGCCTGAAGGATTCCAAGGGGCAGTACGCCTGCCAGGCCTGCGTGAAGTCGAGGCAGCGCTCCAGGCAGGCGCCAAAGGCCCCTGCTCCCGTTGCCACCGAAGCCCCCCCGGCCATCGGCGACGGGGTCGGCTTCAGCATGGACGACTACCTGGGCGACGCGCCGGCCGCCGCGAGCGCCGACCCTGGCTCTCACTGCCCCAACTGTGGCGCGGCAAAGGCCGCTGGGGCCGTCGTGTGCATGCAGTGCGGGTACGACTCGGCCTCGGGCAAGGCGATCAGCACGAAGGTGCGCAAGGCCAAGGTGAAGAAGACTCGTCGTGCGCCGCGCGTGTCGGGCGGGACCATCTTCGGAATCATCGCTCTGGCGATGCTCATCCTGCTTCCGATGATGGCGACTGTCTCGCAGGAGGCGGCGGTGTTCGCCATTGTTGCCGCGTCCGTCTGGTACCTCGTGGCGTATCTCATGATGGTCGTGGCGGCATTCCGCGACGGTGATACGATGTGGGGCATCATCGGCCTCCTGTTCTGGGTGCCGTTGGTCAACTTGCTCACGGTGGTGTTCGCGGTGTATTACTGCATCTTCGCCAGCGAACGCGGGAGTTGGAAGTTGAACTTCTGGGCTGCCTTCTTCGCCTCGGTCATCGTGACGATCGTCGCCAGGATGAACTACGCGGATCTGTTCGCGGCAGGCGCGCCCGCCGGCATGCCCTAACCGGTCCACCGGCAATACATCGTCCCTTCTCGCGGGGTCATATGCTGCCCCATGGCCAACACCGATCCCTCTCAGGACATCCAGAGCTCCCTCAACGAGGACCGCGTCTTCCAGCCCCCCGCCGCCGCCGACCTGGGCGAGCACGGGGCCGCCCCCTGGCACGTGGGCTCGCTGGCCGAGTACGAGGCCGAGCATCGCCGGTCGGTCGAGCACCCCAACGATTACTGGCGCGAGGTGTCGACGCGGCTGAAGTGGGCCCGGCCCTTTGAGCACGTGCTGACGGGCGGGTTTCCCGAGCCCAAGTGGTTCGAGGGCGGCAAGCTCAACGCGTGCGAGAACTGCGTGGATCGGTTTGTCGCCGAGGGCCACGGCGACGAGACGGCGATCATCTGGGAGGGCGAGCCGGTCGATGGGGGCGCCCCCGAGATCCGCCGCCTGACGTACAAGGACCTGCAGGAGCACACCGCCCGCCTGGGCAACGCCCTCAAGAAGCAGGGGGCGCAGAAGGGCGACGTCGTCACCATCTACATGGGCATGGTGCCCGAGCTGGCCATCGCCATGCTCGCGTGCGCCCGCATCGGTGCCCCTCACTCGGTCATCTTCGGCGGGTTCAGCAGCCAGGCCATCGCCGACCGCGTGACCGACGCGAACAGCAAGATCATCCTCACCTGCGACGGCGGCTGGCGGCGCGGCAAGGTCGTGCCGCTGAAGGACAACGTCGATAAGGCCATCGACCAGATGGGCAAGAACAGCCCGGTGACCAGCGTGCTCGTGCTGCGGCGGTGCCACAACGAGGTCGCCGTGCACCACGGCCGCGACCACGACTGGGAGACTGTCGTGCAGGCCGAGAGCGCCGACTGTCCCTGCCAGCAGATGGACAGCGAGGACATGCTGTTCCTCCTGTACACCAGCGGCTCGACGGGCAAGCCCAAGGGCATCGTGCACACGACCGCCGGATACCTCTTGTACACGGCCCACACCGCCAAGCTCGTGTTTAACCTCACGCCCGACACGCATCAGGTCTACTGGTGCACCGCCGACTGCGGCTGGATCACCGGGCACAGCTAC
>JAUHYE010000108.1 GCA_030426395.1 Phycisphaerae bacterium | reverse complement strand
CCCACTTGAGCTCCACCGCGCCGCTGGTCCGCATGACCAGCTCGATGTTGGTGGGCACGGCCGGCGGCGCACTCGGAGTCGGCTCGGCGGGCTCGGGGATGCTGGCCGCGGCGTACACGCCCGGGTCGCCGGTGGCCTCCGCGTAGGCCTTGATCGTCGCCACGAGGGCGGCGCCAAGATCGCGGAGCTCATCGGTGCCGGTGTAGTACTCGGCCGTCGCATCCTTGCTGCTCTGACGCTGGGTCAGAGCGGCTTGATAGAGCGAAGATGCGCTGGCTGTCTTTCCGGCCAGCTCCGCGACGGAGGCCTCGGTCAGGCCTATCGCCGTTGGGTCGGCCTGCCACGCGGACAGGCGCTGGATGAAGAACTGGATGAGTTCTGAACGCTTGGTCGGGAGTACCGACATGACTCGAGTCCTTTCGAATCGTGGTTTCGCCGCGGTCGGGGGACTCGGTGAGTCGCGGTCCCCTTCGTTGGCCTCAGCACGCGGCGATCCATCGCCGCCGCTGTTCTAGGTTTCGGCGGTCCCCGAACGCGACTTTGGTCCGATTCGGAAAGATCGCAAAAATCGTTACGACCGGCACAAGCCGCCCACCCCCCACCGCCGACCCGTGCCCGCCCCCGAACACGCACCGGATCACCCATACAAAGCCCACGAGCGAAAAACCGGCCATTCCACGGCAGAATCGCGGATGACCAGTCCGCATAACCCTTGTTCGAAATGATTTCGAAGGCCTTCGAAACTCTTTGGGAGGCCTTCGAAATGGTTTCGGAGGCCTTCGAAATCGTTTGAGAGGGCTTCGAAGTGGTTTCGGAGGTCTTCGAAATTGTTTGGGGGGACCTCGAAGGAGTTTGGGAGGGCTTCAACATCGTTGACTGGCGGTTCACCAGAACCACGGCCACGATCAAAAGTGCAAGACACCGCCCAAAGACGACATCTGACTAGCTTCAGGGCCACCCGTTCGGATTATGAGGGGTATAGCATGGCACAAGCCAGATTCTTATTGGGGCTAGCCCGATCCTCCGTAACAGAGCACTTTGGTAGAGAAGGAGCGACGATGAGCTATCGCAACAAGACCTATGTGATTTTCGATGGAGACGAGGACATGTGGGCTTACGGTTTCATGAAGGGCTGGAAGCAAAACGAGCACATCGATTTCGATTTTTTCGATGCTCACGATTTGAGGCCATTGACACAAAGTGCAAGCGAGGAGACCGTGAGGCGGCGGCTCAGGGAACGTCTATCAAATACAAAGCAAGCTGTAGTGCTTGTTGGAGAGAAGACAAAGAACCTCTACAGATTTGTACGATGGGAGATCGAGACTTGCCTCAATCTTCAGATTCCGATTGTCGTTGCAAACTTGAACGGCCTTCGGTATCAGGATAGCGAACTATGTCCTCCTGTACTTCGAGACGAGTGCGCGGTACACGTCTCTTTCAAGATGAAAATCATCAAGCATGCGCTCGATGACTTCCCTCCAGACTATGGCAAGTATCTTCTGCGAGGTTCCGGCGCTATGCGGTATCCAGACTCCGTGTATGCCAAGCTGGGGCTTTAGTTGGAGGACATTGACTACCCAGCGCTGTACCGCTCTGCTGATCAAGCTGCGATTGGCACTCAGCGATCCCACCTAAACACCATTAAGTTGTATCTGGCATTGCTGATTGTGATTGCGTGCCTTGGGGTCATTGGGATCGATAGCAAGCTATTCGCCATAGCCGCCGCGATTCTGATCATCGTCTCCATCATGATTTCACTGGTCATGATGACAACGCATCGAGAAGGAACTTGGTATCGCGCCAGAGCAGTAGCCGAGTCGGTCAAGACCAGTACATGGCGTTTCGTGATGCGGGCCGAGCCATATACTGATGACGACAGCCTCACGATCGTCTCAAGCAGATTCAGCTCCCGTCTCGGCGAGATACTAAAGGAGCACAAGGATCTCGCTTTACATCTGGACGGTTCAACTGCTAACGGCGATCAGATTACTGAAGAGATGCGACGCATTCGTGCATTGCCATGGCGGGATAGGGCGGAACTGTACAAGTCGAGCCGAGTCGACGAGCAGCGCGAGTGGTACACCAAGAAATCCAATTGGAACAAACACGAAGGCAAGAAGTGGCTACGAGTTTTTGTTGGGTGCCAAGTCGGAGCTGTAGTGCTCGTGATTTGCCGAGTCGCCTTCCCGTGTGCTCGCTATCTCCCAGTCGAAGTGTTTCTTATAGGCGCAGGTTCGGCACTGACTTGGATCCAAGTAAAGCGATATCACGAACTAGGTGCAGCTTACGGACTCACTTCGCATGAAGTGGGCTTAGTTAAGGCCGAGATAGAAAACGCGAATAGCGAGTCAGAGTTCCTACAACGCGTGATCGACGGCGAGAACGCGTTTTCGCGCGAGCATACCCAGTGGCTTGCGCGGAAGGACGCCGTCTAGCTCAAGGCATCAACAAAAACCCACGTCTCACGACGTGGGCTCGTCTTTATCCAGCGAAGCTGAGCTCTTTTAGGATTCCGACGCCTCGCCCGACTCCTCGGCCTTCGGCTCGGCGGTCGCCGTCGCGGCCTGCTTGTCCCCACCCCTGTCCTTGCGGAGCTTCGCGTTGTAGGCACTCCGCTTGTCGGCCTGGCGGCGGCGGCGGCTGGGGGCGCCGCCGATCTCGGGGCCTTCTTCCGCCCCGACGAACTGGATCACGCACATCTCGGTGGCGTCGCCCAGCCGGTGGTAGCCGATGCGGACGATGCGGGTGTAGCCGCCCTGGCGGTCCTCGAAGCGGGGGGCGACGTTCTCGAAGATATGACGAACGAGCCGGGGGGCCTTGCGCAGCTCGCCGTAGCGGTTGCGCTCGACCTGGTCGTCGCTGGGGATGTCGAAGAACTTCTCGGTGCGCTCGCGCTGGTCGGCCACGCGCTGCTTGGTCGCCTCGTCGGCGCCCTTGGGCACGTAGAGCCACTCGAAGGCCTTGCGGTCGCGGCCGAGCATCTGGATCACGCGGCGGCGGCTGTGCAGGTCGCCCTGCTTGGCCTTGGTGATGATCTTCTCGACGAAGGGCTGGAGGGCCTTGGCCTTGGGCACGCTGGTGACGATCTGGCCGTGCTCGAAGAGCGAGGCGGCCATGTTGCGCAGCATCGCCTCGCGGTGCGTGCGGGTGCGGCCGAGCTTGAAGCCTGCTTTGCGGTGACGCATGACGGGAGTCCTTCGCAGAACCGGATAGACCGGGGGAAAACCAGATGCCCGCTGGACGCGATCACCGCGGCCGGCCGGGTCGAGATTGTAGGCCGCCTACCCGCTGGCAAGGGGCCTTAAGACCACCCGCAAGCCCCGATAGCAGGGAGCGAGTGTGCGGCCGGAGGCCGCTACGGAGCGCTCAGGAACACCCAAGCGAGTGTGGGCCCGGAGGGCCCTACGGAGCGGTCAAGGTCAGAGCTGCACCACCTCGGGGGCGTAGCCCTCGGGCAGGTCCATGCCGAGCTCCAGGCCCATCTCGGTCAGCTTCTTCTTGACCTCGCGGAGGCTCGTGCGGCCGAAGCTGCGGAGCTTGAGCAGTTCGCTCTCGGTCTGCATGATGACCTGGCCGACGGTGTAGAGCTTGGCGCTCTCCAGGCAGTTGCTGGCCCGGACACTGAGTTCCAGTTCGCTGATGGGCAGGTTCAGCTTGCGGATGAGCCCCTCGTCGACGCCCGCGGCCGCGGCGGCCTCCTCGCTGACGCGCTCCTGGCCCAGCTCGAAGTACTGGACGAAGGGGTTCAGGTGCTTGCGGAGGATCTTGCCGGCCTCGACCAGCGACATCTCGGGGGTGATGGTGCCGTCGGTCCAGATGTCCATGCTCAGCTTGTCGTAGTTGGTGCGCTGGCCGACGCGGGTGTCCTCGACGTGGTACCGCACGCGGTGGACGGGGCTGAAGATCGAGTCGACGGCGATCAGGCCGATGTCCTGCTCGTCGCGGCGGCTGAGGTGCTCCTGGGCGGGCACGTAGCCACGGCCCTTGGCCACGTGCAGCTCCATCTCGAAGTCGATCTCGCTGGTGAGCGTGCAGAGCACCAGGTCCTTGTTGATGATCGTGACGTTGGTGTCCGCCTCGATCAGGTCGGCGGTGACCTCGCCGGGGCCCTGGGCGGCCAGGTGCATCACGCGGGGCTCGTCGCCCTCCATCTGGAGCACGAGGTTCTTGATGTTCAGGACCAGGTCGGTCACGTCCTCGAGCACGCCGGGGAGCGTCTCGAACTCGTGGCTGGCGCCCTTGATCTTGACGGCGGTGACGGCCGCGCCCTCGATCGAGCTCAGCAGGATGCGGCGGAGGCTGTTGCCGATGGTGGTGCCGAAGCCGCGCTCGAAGGGCTCGACGGTGAACCGCCCGAAGGTGGTGTTGTTGAACTTGGGATCGGAGACAACGCGAGTGGGGAGTTCCAGGCCACGCCAGCGAACGCGCATAGGTCTACCTCATGTGTGCTGGCGGCACGTGCCGGAACGGGGGCAAGCCTTCTCGATTCACGGAACTCGCCCCCGGCGCCGCCAGCGTTGGGCCGGGTGGTTCCTTCTGTTCGAGGGCCTTGGAAGCGGTCGCGAATCCGTCAAGACACGCGGCCGGAAGTCTGGAACGAACTAGACGCGGCGCTTCTTGCGCGGGCGGCAGCCGTTGTGGGGGACCGGGGTGTGGTCCTCGATGGCCGTCACGCGGACGCCGGTGGAGACCACGCCGTTGACGGCGGCCTCGCGACCGCCGCCGGTGCCGCGGATGCGGACCTCGGCCTCGCTCATGCCCATCTTGCGGACCTTCTGGCCCACGCTCTCGCCCGCGCGGGTGGCGGCGAATGGGGTGGCCTTGCGGGCGCCCTTGAAGCCGATGGTGCCGGCCGAGTCCCAGGCGAGGGTCTCGCCGTTGGTATCGGTGATGGTGATCATCGTGTTGTTGTTGGTCGCCTTGACGTGGATGATGCCACGGACGACGTTCTTGCGGACCTTCTTGGTCTTCTTCGCCATTCAGTTCGCTCCAATCGCTTCCACTTTGGGTTCCCGTTCGGGCTGGAAGCTGGCGATGTGTGTCTTGCCCAAGTGGGCGGATTAGCCTCTGGACTTAGCCCTTCACGCCCTTCTTGCCGGCCACGGTCTTCTTGCGGCCCTTGCGGGTGCGTGCGTTGCAACGCGTGCGCTGGCCGTGGACCGGAAGGCCGCGACGGTGACGCTCGCCGCGGTAGCTGCGGGTGTCCTTGAGGCGCTGGATGTTCTGGCCGACCTGGCGACGCAGGGCGCCCTCGACCAGGTAATTGCCGTCGATGATCGCACCGATCTGGGCGACCTCCTGCTCGGTCAGGTCGTTGGCGCGGCGGTTGGGGTCGATCTGGGCCTCGGTCAGCACGTCCATGGCGTACTTCGGGCCGATGCCGTGCACGTACTGCAGGGCGTAGTAGATCTTCTTGCGATCGGGGATGTCAATACCTGCAATACGCGGCACGCGTGCACTCCCTGGCCCTGGGCCAGCTCAGACGTCTCTCAGCCCTGGCGCTGCTTGAAGCGGGGGTTCTTCTTGTTGATGATGTAGACCCGGCCGCGACGGCGGACGATCTGGCAGTCCTTCGACCGCCTCTTGACGCTTGCTTTTACCTTCATCAGGCCACCTCGCAGAACCATGCGCCAGCCCCATGGCTGACAACGATACCATCACGCACCCGGACACGGCCCGGTGCGAAGGGGATTGTACCCCGATGCGTGTCCTTTGTCATCAACCGGGGGCCAGCCGAGCACCCGGATTTGCCCTTCTTCGACGGCGATCATGGCCTCCCTGGCCGCCGCGGGCCTGCCGTCGGCAGTGCTGACGGCCCAACCATCCTCCGAATCGACGGTCTCACCCGAGCCGGAGGTGATGGCGGGTTCGAGGGTGAAAACCATGCCGGGGCGGAGGGTGACTGGGGGATCGGACGGCCCTGGGACCAGCGGCAGC
The DNA here is from genome assembly GCA_030426395.1 of Phycisphaerae bacterium. Classification (GTDB taxonomy): domain Bacteria; phylum Planctomycetota; class Phycisphaerae; order Phycisphaerales; family UBA1924; genus JAHCJI01. The sequence goes on along the minus strand of JAUHYE010000108.1, from coordinate 5,250 downwards.
ACGGGAAACTCGTGGGGAGCAAGGCCGATGCCGTGGCCGGCGAGGCCTCGGACGAGACGGAGATCATGGTCGTGGGCGGCGTCGGTCATTGCAGCGGCGACCTCGGCCCAGGCGATGCTGGGCTTCATGGTGGCCAGCCCGGCGTGCCAGACGGCATCGAGGGCGTCGAGCAGCGGGTGGCCCCCACCGCCGACGACGATCGTGTCGGCGACGTCGGCGTGACAGCAGTCGAGCGCGAGCATCAGGTCGATGGTGATTAGTAGGCCCGCTCGGAGCGGCTCACTGTCCGGCCGGGCGTGCGTGACCGTGGCGTCGGTGCTGATCGAGCAGGCGTGGCCGAAGCCGTCGATGTCGGCCATCACCGGATGCGCCCCCACCGCTTCGATCCGTGATCGACACAGAGCCTCAAGTTCTCGCGGAAGCACGCCGGGACGAGCGTGTTGCATCAACGCATCGAGAACCGACCGCGCATGAAACGCCGCGCCCGAGAGCGCGGCGATATCGGAATCGGTGTAGATCTGTGGTCCCCGGAGCTTGGAACCCGCCCGGATCACCTCGGGCCGCGGAGCTTGGGCCCCTTGCCCGTGCCGTCCTGCCCGCCGAGGAAGCCGGCGTAGTTGCGCATCAGCAGGTTGGCCTCGATGCGCTGGACGAAGTCGAGGATAACCGCGACGACGATGAGCAATCCCGTGCCACCCAGGAACTGGGTGACGTGGAAGGGCACGCCCATGCCCACGCTCACCAGCATCGGCAGCACCGCGATGACCGCGAGGAAGGCTCCGCCGACGTAGGTCAGGCGCTCCATCACGGCTTCGAGGTACTCGGCCGTTCGCGGGCCGGGGCGCAGGCCGGGGATGAACGAGCCATGGTCGCGCATCTGCTTGCTGATTTCCTCGGGGTTGAACTGGATGGTGATCCAGAAGTAGCTGAAGAAGTACACCATGATGACGTGCAGCATGATGTAGGGGAACTGGCCATAGTTGAGCGCGTCGCCGAACCAATTGGACAGCGTGAACAGGATGCCGCCGCTCTGCTGGGTGGCCTCCGAGATGCCGCTGAAGATGACCGAGGGGAAGATCATCAGCGAACTGGCGAAGATGATGGGCATCACGCCGCCATGGTTGACGCGCAGGGGCAGGTAGCTGCGCTGCCCGCCGTAAGTCCGCCGGCCGCGCGTGTGCTTGGCCTGCTGGATCGGGATGCGCCGCTGGGCCACGGTCATGAGAACCGAGCCGGCGACGACGGCGACGAAGCCGGCCACCAGGAGAATAACGCCCATCCAATTCAGGCCGTCGGGGGTGGAGGGATCGAAGTTCATGTATACCCACGACACGGCGGTGGGCATGCCGGCCAGGATGCCGCCCATGATGATCATGGACATGCCGTTGCCGATGCCGAAGCGATCGATCTGCTCACCGAGCCACATCAGGAAGACGGTGCCGGCCGTCAGCACGCTGACGCCCATGACCCACCACAGCGGGCTGGAACGCCACTGGGCGTAGACCAGCATCTCGCCGCCACCTGCCGACTGGTGGGAGATGTAGTACAACCAGCCGATGGCCTGCACGATGCAGAGACCGACGGTGGCGTAGCGCGTCCATTCCTGGATCTTTTGCTGGCCGGTCGGGCCTTCGTCCTTGAGGGCCTTGAGCGCCGGCAGCACCGAGCCCAGCAGCTGGAAGATGATGGCCGCGGAGATGTACGGCATGATGCCCAGACCGAAGATGGTTGACTGAGACATCTGCCCGCCGCTGAACACCGAGACGTAGTTCATCAGCCGGCCGGCGGCGCCGCCGTCGGTCTGCTGGAGCTCGAAATAGGTTTTCAGGGCGGACTGGTTGACGCCCGGCAGCGGGATCCACATCCCGATGCGATAGACCGCGAGCATGCCCAGGGTGAAGAGCACCTTGGTGCGCAGCTCGGGGATGCGGAACACGTTGAGCAGGGCCTGGATCATCGATCCTCCGCCGACACTCGGCAGCCGGCCCCGTCAAGAAGCCGGCCGCGCGGCCGGCCAGAGGGGGACGGCCCGAGGCGTTACTTCTTGGCCTTGGCCGCCTGGCGACGCTCGAGATTCGGGCGACGCAGCTTCTTGGTGAGGTTCTTGGGGGTCTTGTCGTCGCTGTTGCGATCGATGCCGCGGACGCGATCGCGACGGGTGCCCGTCTCGGTCACGCTGCCGCCGGCGTCCTCGATCAGCTTGCGGGCCTGCCCGCTGACACGGCTGACGTTGAAGGTCAGCTTGGTCTTCAGGCCGCCCTCGGGCACGTTGCCCAGGATCTTGACGTCGCGGCTGGTGTCGCGGATGAGGCCGGCCTTGATCAGCGCGTCCGCATCGACGGTGCCACCGTTCTTGAAGTCGTCGTGCTCGACGATGTCCTTGATGTTGACGATCCAGAACAGCGTCTTGAACTTGACGTTCGTGAAGCCGAACTTGGGCATCGTGCGGAACATCGGCATCTGACCGCCCTCGAACTGGTGGAGGGTCGAGTGGCCGCGACGGCTGCCGGCGCCCTTCTGACCGCGGCCGGCGCGCTTGCCGCCGCTGCCCGGTCCGCGACCGATGCGCTTGCGCTGCTTGTAGCGTCCGGCCTGGGCGGTGATCTCGTGAATCATCATGGCTGCAATACTCCGTGGCCCGCCCGTGGCGTCGGCCCTTCGAGATCAATCAGTTGTTGTTGTCCTGGTCGTCGTCCTTGGCGGCCTCGGCCGCTTCCGTCGACGAACCGATGCCGGCGCCGGTCAGCGAGCGGGCTCGCTCGATGCGTTGCTCGATGACCGAGTCCTCGAGTTCAACGCCGCGGCGGCCGGCCACGTCGGAGACCAGGCGCATCTTGGCCAGGCCGTCGATGGTGGCCTTGACCACGTTGAGCTTGTTGCCCGAGCCCAGGCTCTTGGTGATGCAATCGCTGTAGCCGGCCATCTCGAGCACGGCGCGAACGGTGGCGCCCGCGACGATGCCCGTACCCGGCGTGGCGGGGATCAAGCGGATCTTGGACGCCGAGAACTTGGTCTCGACCTCGTGGGGCACGGTGGTACCCAGCCGCTTGACGCTGACCATGCTGCGGCGGGCCTTGCGCTGGGCCTTCTCGATGGCCACCGGCACCTCGGTGCTCTTGGCGTAGCCGTAGCCCACCTTGCCCTGGCGATCGCCCACGACCACGAGCGCTCCAAAGCTGAAGCGGCGGCCACCCTTCACCGTCGCGGCGGTGCGGTAGATGTTGACCGTGGTCGATTCGATCTGCCCGGCTTCGTCGATCATCTCAGGCATTGAGCGCCCTCGTTTCCAAAACTGCGGGTCGGCCTTGAGCGTGCCGGCCCGGATTGCGTCAGAACTTCAATCCGCCTTCGCGGGCCGCGTCGGCCAGCGCCTGGACCCGGCCGTGGTAGCGGAAGCCGCCACGATCGAAGACCACCTTCTCGATGCCCTTGGCCTTGGCCCGCTCGGCGATGAGCTTGCCCACGGCCTTGGCGGCCTCGGCGTTGCCCGTGCCGTTGCCGCTGTAGCCCTTGTCCATCGTTGAGGCGGCACAGATCGTCGTGCCGTCCAGGTCGTTGACGACCTGGGCGTAGACGTGCCGCAGCGAGCGATAGATGCTCAGGCGGGGGACGGCGCCCGTGCCCGACACGCGCTTGCGGATGCCAACGCGGCGACGGGTTCGGCGGGTTTGCTTGGCTTTCTGCCTGTCCATTTCGTCAGAACCTCAAAAAGAACCGGGACAACACACGAGCCCGAAGGCCCACGGGAGACGAACCGACCGGCATCACGCGCCGGCGGTCTTGCCCTCCTTGCGGATGATCGTCTCGTCGCTGTACTTGATGCCCTTGCCATTGTACGGCTCGGGTTTGCGGACGGCACGCACCTCGGCGGCAAACTGGCCCACGGCCTGCTTGTCGTGGCCCGAGATGGTCACGTTCTGCTTCTCGACCTTCACGTCCACGCCCTGGGGGATGGCCTTGAAGATCGGGTTGGCGAAGCCGACGACCAGCTTTAGGCGGTTGCCATCGACGGTGGCGGTGTAGCCCACGCCGTTGACCTCAAGCACCTTGGTGTAGCCCTCGCTCACGCCGCGGATGTTGTTCTCCACGATCGAGCGGCTGGTGCCCCAGAGGCTCTTGGCCTGGCGGTCGCCCTCCTTGCCCTCGGGCACGGCGAACGACAGCGTCTTGGCGTCGTCGTCCCAGGCGACGGTCACCAGGGGGTGCACCTCGTGGGAGAGCGTGCCCTTGGAGCCCTCGACGCGCACGGTCTGTCCGTTGACGTCGACCTTGACGCCCTTGGGCACGGTGATGGGCTTCTTGCCGATGCGTGACATTGCGAATCAACCTCCTCGGTCGGCCAGCCGTCCGGCCGCCGTTGGCACTTGCCTTCTTACTGCACCACCGCCAGCAACTCGCCGCCAACGCGCTCGTTGCGGCACTTGCGGTCGCTCATCACGCCCCGGCTGGTGGACACCACGGCGATGCCCATGCCCTGCAGCGGGCGGGGCAGGTCCTCGACCTTGCTGTAGACGCGGCGGCCCGGCTTGCTCACGCGGGTGAGCGAGGCGATCAGCGGCTCACCGGCCGAGCCGTACCGCAGCGACACGCGGATGAGGCCCTGGCGTCCGTCCTCCACGACCTCGAAGCCGTCGACGTAACCCTCGTCCTGGAGGACCTGGGCGAGGCCTCGGCACACCTTGCTGTTCAGGCAGTCCACACGACGGGAGCGGTTGCGCAACCCATTGCGGATTCGCGTGAGCATGTCCGAAATCGGATCGTTCACTGACATCGTTTCCGATGACCTCCTGCCGGGCCGTCGTGGGCCCGAGCCTTCCTGCTCGCCGTCTGCTGCGGCGTATCAGCCTGCTCTCTGACTTCGAAACAACCGAACTCGAATCACCAACTGGCCTTGCGCATCCCGGGGATCTTGCCCTCGTGGGCCAGCTTCCTCAGCATGATGCGGCTGATGCGAAACTTGCGGTACACCCCGCGAGACCGGCCCGTGAGCTCGCAACGGCGAACCTTCCGAGTCGAGAACTTCGGCGTCTTGTTGCTTTTTGCGACCTGTGCCTTGGTTGCCATACTTCAAATCACTCCCGGCGGCCCGATGGCCGCCCTGGTCTGTCTTTCTCAACTCGCCTTCTTCTTGGTGGGCGCGGGCTTGCGGAACGGCATGCCCAGGCTCTCCAGCACGGCGCGGCTCTTGGCCTTGTCGGAGTTGCGGAAGACGAAGTTGATGTTCATGCCGTGCGTGAAGGTCACGTTGGC
>JAUHYE010000107.1 GCA_030426395.1 Phycisphaerae bacterium | reverse complement strand
CCAAACTGGCGGACGTTGCTCGCGCACGCGACGCCGCGCGCGGCGTCACGCGCGCCCGAGAGTGCCGGCAGCATCAGCCCCACCAGTGTGCCGACGACCGCCGTCACCACCAGCACCTCGATGAGCGTGAACCCGCGTCGCATCAGACACACCCCGCGTCGAACAGGTTCTGGAAGCACAGGAAGTCGAACAGCGTGAGCGAGCCGTCGCCGTCGCAATCGGCCGCCAGGTCGCCCGCGTCGAAGGCGTTCTGGAAGCCAAGGAAGTCGAAGATGGTGAGCGCGCCGTCGCCGTCGAAGTCGGCGTAGCAGCCGCCCTCGTACGCGAACGCCACGACGCCGTCGATCCACGCGCTGACCGCAACGCCGCCCGACACCGCCGGCGCGCCGCCGCCCAGGCCGGTGCCGTCGATGACGAAGCCCGCGCTCCCCGGGTCGGCGTTGAGGTCCAGCAGCGCAAGGCCGCCATCCTGCGCGCCAACCAGCAGCACCGGCCCACCCGGCGTCTCAAGCACCGCCGGCTGGTGGTCCCAGCCGCCGTAGCTTAGGTGCTCGCCGGGGTCAATTTCGCCGTCGCCGTCGAGGTCGTCCCATGTTGCATCGACCAGATCCCAGAGCATTGCGCCCGAGGCGTCGAACACTTGCACCGTGGCGATCGAGCCGAACCCGTCGATGCCGGCCGACAGCACGATCCGCCCATCATCGAGCACGATGGGCACGGCGTCGGTCCGCTCGCAGGCGGTCGTCCACAGCTCCGCGCCCGTGGCCGCGTCGTACTTGGCCATCACGCTATTGCTACGTCCGCCGAAGAAGCCGTAGGTCGGCGCGTACACCGCCCCATCGACCACGCTCGGCCCACCGAAGAACCCATCCTCGAGAGGCTCGGCGATGGTCCAGAGCGGGTCGAGGGATAGGTCGTACGCGCGCATCACGCCCTCGATGTCGCCCACCAGCACCCGGCCATCGGCCACGGCGGGCGTGGCGCCCGAGGTCGGCCCGAAAGCCACGTCGCCAAGAACGTCGCCGCTCGTCGCGTCGATCGACACCACGCGCCCACCACCGGAGGGCGCGTAGGTCGTGACGATCACCCGCGCCGGGTCGCCGACGATCGCCGGTGACGCGTTCACCACGCGAATGCCCAGGTCCACGCTCCACAGCTCGGAGCCGTCGGCCAGATCCAGCCCAACGACGCCGAAGCCCGAGGCGACTGCGACCAGGCCGCCGTCCCTCGTGCCACGCACCGCAGGCGAGGCCCACGACAGGTACTCGGGCGGCGCAATCGGCGCGCGCCAGAGTTCCTCGCCCGTTTCGGCGTCGAGCGCGAAGGTGAACGCGTCAACGCCGAGCCAGCCCATCACGACGACCACGCCGTCGCTGGAGATCACCGGCCCCGACTGGCCCACAGACTCGAACGCGCCGCCGGCGTCGAAGGTCCATGCCGGCTCGCCCAGGTCGGGCAGCGCCGGCACGGCGGCGATGGCGTTGCGCTCTGGCGTGGACGCGTAGTGCGTCCACGCCTGTGCGAACACGGGCGTGGCCGCCAATGCAACGAGCAGCGGGGTGGGGGCCAAGCGCATCACGGGCACCCGGCCGCGAACGCGTTCTGGAACGCCAGGAAGTCGAACAGGTCCAGCGCACCGCTGGCGTCGAAGTCCGCGCGGGCGTCACCGCCGTCGAAGCGGTTCTGGAACTCCAGGAAGTCGAAGAGCGTCAACTCGCCGTCGCCGTCCACGTCCGCCGGGCAGGCGGCCGCCACGTCGGCGAACGCGTCGATCTCGGGCGAGCCCACCGCCGCGGCGATGCGCACGAAGCGGATCTCCGAGAGGCCGACCGTCGCCAGGTCGACACCAACCCCGCCGCCCGCGCCGTCGTAGGCGTCCACCAGCTCGAAGAAGCTCAGGCCGTTGGGATCCAGCGCGGGGTCGACGGGCTTGGTGAAGTCGCTGAGCACCGTGCCCGGATCGCTGTCGTAGGGGCCGGTCAGGTCGAGGTAGCCCAGCGTGCCGTGCGGCGTGCCGTCGGCGTCGAGGTCGGGCACCAGGAACCACTCGATACCATCGACGGACACCTCGATGGTGCCGCCTTCGCCGGCGATGCCGTCCACCACACCGCCTCCGCTGTCCAGGTACAGCGCGTTGCTGAACACCAGCAGGTCGATGCCGAATGGGTTGGTCGCGTCGTCGGTGACCGGCTCGTCGAACTCGACGATCAGCCAGCCGCCCGCGCCGATGCTCACCAGCTCGTCGGCGCCCCACGCGGGGTTGAAGGGCGTGACGGCCCCCGGGAACACGCCCTCGCCCGTGTACCGCTCGGGCGAGCCCAGCGCTGCCAAGGGGTCGAGGTAGCTGCCCGTGGGCTCGTCGCCCTGCTCGTACTCGACCACGCGGTCGGCCCACGGGTCGAACAGGCCCTGGGCAAGCGCGGCGGGGGTGAGGGTGGACAAGGCCAGACCAGCAAACACAACAACGCTCGTGCGCATCGCGCACTCCTTCCGTGCCGGCTCTTCGCCGGCGTGCGTCCCGATTCGCGCGGGACGGCCCCGGACCTGTCACCCAAAAGGGGTGGGTCCATCCGTCGCTTCTCGCTTGGGTATCCGTAGCACGGCTGCGCACACGCCCGGGGCACACGCGCTCGCACCGCGCCACCCCATTCGCGAGGGCGACAACGCAGGCTCGTGGCAGGTCTTCCGGCTCCGGGCCCGATCCTCGGCCGCCTTCCCGCGAGAGTTGGCCTCCCGCAGTGGCGTGCTCCCCAGGCCGTATCAGCAGCAAGGGGGCCGAGGTCGGAAGCTGCCCGTTACGGCGGCGCGTCCGCGGTGGCTTCTCACCACGCTTCCCTCTTCACTCCGGAATGGCCAAGCGGCCGATCCCGAAGAACCATGAGCACCTATAGACTACCCCAAGCCGCCAGCGGGATCAAGTCCGGAATCGGCGAGTGGACCGGCAGCCAGCGCCGCCCAGCGAGTTTGTATCGTGACGAGCTACGCTGCGGCCGACATGTTCGATCATGCTGAAGATACAAAGCGCCTTCTTATCACCGGCATCGCAGGCTTCCTGGGCCAGCATCTCGCCCGCGTGGCGTGTGATACCGGGTACGAGGTCATCGGTGTCGTCCGCTCAGAGCGTTCCACGCCGAACATGGCCGCTTCCGTGCGCGCGGACCTGGCCGAACCGGGGGCGGCTCGCCGCACGATAGACCAATCCGCACCCGACGCGGTCATCCATTGCGCGGCGAATGCGCGAACGGCCGAATGCGAGCATTCGCCCGCGATCGCCCATCGAGACAATGTGCTGGCGACACAACACCTTGCCACAGCGTGTGAGGGCATCCCGATGGTCGTCTGCTCGACCGACCTGGTCTTCGATGGCGAGCGGCCCGGAGGTATGTACGCCGAGGGTGACGCGATCGGCCCGCTGAACGCTTACGCGCGCAGCAAAGTGGCGATGGAGCGGATGCTGGCGGGCATGGGCTCGCACACGATCATCGCCCGCCTGCCGCTGCTCTTCGGCCCGCCCGCCGACAAGGACGCCCCGGGGTGCTTCCTGAGCGCATGGGCCGAGCACTTGCGTGGCGGCCGGGAACTGGTGTTGTTCACCGACGAGTGGCGTACGCCGCTCAGTGCTCGGGACGCCGCCCGCGGGTTGCTCGCTTGCCTCGAGCGCGGCACCGCTGGCGAAACGTACCACGTCGCCGGGGGCGACCGTGTCGACCGGTACGATCTGGGCGAACGATTCGCATCCCACGCTGCTGGACCACTCTGCTTCGACGCCACGCTCATGAGGGCTGGCGTGCAGGCCGACGTGCCCATGCCCGCGCCGCGCGCCAAGGACGTATCGCTTGACGGCACACGCGCGAAGAGCGACCTGGGATTCGTGCCCAGGCCGCTCGATGGGGAACTCGAATGGACGGCCAGCGTGATGGCCGGCCTGCTTCGGGCTTAGCCGCAGCCCATGCTGAACGCGTTCTGGAACGCCAGGAAGTCGAAGATTGTCAGCGACCCATCGCCGTCAAAGTCGCCCTCGGGGCTGCCCATGTCGAAAAGGTTCTGGAAGGCCAGGAAATCGAAGAGGGTGAGCGTGCAATCGCCGTCGATATCGGCGGTGCAGGTGTTGCGCAGCTCGACGCTGTTGCCGGTGTAGAACAGGCGCCACCGGCGGTTGCTCGTGGCCGCTGGAGGGTTGAACGTGTCGAACTCGCCGGTGACCGACGGCCCCGAGATGATCACGAAGTTCTCGCAGGCGTCTGGCTCGAAGCCATCGATGATCGACGCTTCCAGCGTGCCGTCAACGGTGATGGCCGCCGATCCCTGGATGTGGTCGAACTCGCCCGCCCCGCGGCCGCCGATTTGGACCTCGACGACGGTCGAGCCGGCCATCGCGAGCGTCGCGGTGTGCTGGAGGATGCCCGTCTCGCCGAACGCGGCGCCGGCCTTGCCCGGGGCAATGCGGCCCTGGACGATGAAGTTACCCGAGACGTTCCCGTTGCCGGTGAGGGACAGGTCGGGTCCGAGGATGCTCGTGAGCCCGCCGACCGCGTGGATGAACTGGGCGCGATTTGCCGTGCCAGTTGCCAGCGAGTCGTTCAGGAAGATCTCGCCGCCGCCGTCGATGGTCCCGTCGGTGGCCATGAGCAGACGCGTACCACTGGTGCTGGCCTCGCGGTTGATAATGATGGTGCCGTCCAGCGTCATGTCGCCGCGCAGGGTCAGGTCGCGAGCGTTCTGGATCTCGACATCGCCCTGGACTCGGTCGATGCTCTCGAACGTACCGTTGCCATTGGCGACCTCGAACGTGCCCGTGCGGCCGTCGATCTGGCCGCCCGAGATGGTGCTGCGGAGGGTAACGACGCCGCCATCGGCAACCACCCGACCGCCCGCGCTCTGCGCGATGATCGCGTCGAGCAGCAACTCGCCGCCGGCCACGGCTTCGAGCACGTTGTTGTTGGCCTTGGTCCCGCCGAACAAGCGCAGGTCCAGACCGTCGGCATCGGCGCGGATGGTGCCGTTGTTCACGACGATGGCGTTGAACTGGCCCGACCCATGGACGAGCACGGTGTCGGCGAGGGTCGTGCTCAGGCCGCCGATCGCATCGACGAACTGGGCCCGCCCCGCGGCTGTCGGGGAAGTATCGTTCAGGAAGATCGTGGCATCGCCGTCGATGGTCCCGCTGGTCGCCAGGAGCATCCTGGCGGCGGACGTTGAGCCCTCGCGGTTCATGGTGAGCGTGCCGTCCATGGTCAGTCCGCCGCGGATCGTCAGGTCTCGACCATTCTCGACCTCGATGTCGCCGGTCACCAAGGCGACGTTCTCAAGCACGCCGTTGCCGCTGGCGATCTCGAACACGCCGCCACGGTTCTCAATCTCGCCGCCGGTGATCGTGCTGTTGAGTCGGGCGACGCCGTCGCTGACGACGATCTGGCCCGAGGCGCTCTGGGTGATCGGAATGGCGAGTCGCAACAGCCCGTTGCTGGTGACCTCAATCGCGCCGTTGTTGGTCTTGGCCCCGCCGAAGAGGTTGAGCATCAGCCCGTCGGCATCGGCGCGGATGGTGCCATTGTTCACAAGGGTTGCTCCGAGCGAGCCCGAACCCCGTACGAGCACCGTGCTGGCCAGCGTCGTCTCGACGCCGCCCACAAGGTCGATGAACTGGGCGCGCCCGGCGGCGGTCCCCGAGGAGTCATTGAGAACGATCTCGGCGTCGCCATCGAACGTGCCCGAACTCGCCATAAGCAACCTGGTGCTGCTGGTCGATCCCTCGCGGTTGATGAGAATCGTTCCGTCCAGCGTCAGGCCTTCACGGATCTGCAGGTCGCGGCCGTTCTGGATCTCGATGTCACCCTGCACGCGATCAACGCTGTTGAGCTGGCCGTTGCCACCATCGATCTGGAACACACCGTTACGGCTGTCGATCTCTCCGCCACTGATGATGCTGACCAGCGTGACCATGCCTCCGTCGGCGACGACGATGCCATCGACCCCCTGAACGAGTTCCACGGCGAGCCGGAGGATGCCGTTGTCGGTCGCCTCGTAGCGGCCGTTGTTGGTCTTGGTGCCGCCGAAGATGTTCAGCCAACGCCCATCGGCGTCGGCGCGGATCAGGCCGTTGTTGACCAGGGCGGCGGCAAGCTGCCCAGAGCCCCGCATAGTCAGATCCGGCCCCATCGTTGTGAGCTGCCCGCCGACGAGATCGATGAACTGGGCGCGGCCAGCGGCGGTAGCCGACGTATCGTTCAGCACGATCTCGCCTGAGCCATCGAGCACGCACATGGGGTCGTTGATCAGGAGCCGGGTGCCAGACGTGCTGCCCTGGTCGTTGATGACCAGGGTGCCGTTGATGGTGGCCGCCGGCCCGCTGATGAACAGGTCGCGGCCGTTGCCCAGGCCGACGAATGCGTTCGGGTTCGAGACGATTAGGTCGGCTACGTTGGGCGACAACGAGCGGATCAGGACGTCATACGTGCCAGGGAGGGCGATGATCGCCGCCTCGGGCGGGGCGCTGGGCACCTCGGCTGGGTTCCAGTTGGCGGCGTCGTTCCACAGCCCGCCCGATGCGTTGTCCCAGTTGATGTCCTGGGCTTGGACGCCGACGGTCATACCAGCGGCGGCGCACAGGGCCGCCGCCATGCTCGAAGTGCGGTTCATGTCTCTCTCCCTCGGAAACGCTTCAGGGGCGGCCGGTCACCCCGGCGCCATTCCGTACGATCGTGAACCAAATGTACCCCAGAACGTTGCCTACGGGCAACGGATATTGATCGACAGAACCGGATTTCGGACCCATTCACGAGAATCTTGCGCTGTCCTATCAAGTTGGAGAAGGTCAGTCGCCGGGCGATATCAGTTTACCGCCCGAGCGATCGGACCGAGAACAACCATTCAAGGCTCAGGATCAGGAGCCCAGCGATCAGGAACCACGGCCATAACTCACGCTCGCTCCCGCTCCGGCGGGAGTGGTCCGGGCCCGCCCCCAGGCCGCCAAACCCCATAGCCAGCGATGGGGTCGAGACCGCTCGGCTTTCGATCATGCTCAGCACGTTGACGGCGACGGCTCGCTGGTCGCCGATGGCCGGGCTCTCGAGCAGATAGACACCGGCACGTTCGATCGGGCCGAGTGTCGGGCGCGTCGTGGGCGTTGCGGTGGCGAGTTCGTACTCCCCGTTCGGCCCGGCGATTCGCACGCGGCCGCGTGCCTGGGTGAGGTTCACGGTGGCCATGCCGCCCGCGCGGATGCTCTCGGCCGCGTCGCGCGAGCCACGCATCGAGAGGTAGTCGATGGCCTCGGCGATGAAGAGCGGGAAGCTCACCAGCTTGGGCCAGTTGCTATTCGCCGGCTCGAAGCCGACCCAGATGCGGCGCTGCTGCTGGCTCTCGAAGGCGATGATGAGTGGTGCACGCTCACCATTGGCCAGTACGGTGTGCGGCGGCAGTCCCCCACCATCCTCAATGTCGGCCTGCATGTCGGCGGCGATCAGCGGCTCGGCGACACCGAGCTGGTCGAGCGCGAGGTCGCGCATCACCGGGTGCGTGCGGCGCCAAGAGATGACACGCGTGGGCGGGAGCGTGCCGGGCTCGGCGGTGGGCCAGGCGCCCTCGGGCATTGGCGGCGGCGGGCCGAAGTGCAAGCTCGGCACGCGCGGCGCACCGCGAGGCTGCACGCGATCGAACACGACGGCGTCGAAGGGAAGCTCGCCCTGGGCCACGAGTTGCTCGTAGCGGCTCAGTCGCACGATGCGGAGGTTGCCCAGGTCCATCGCCTCCAGCACGGCGGCGATCAGGAGGACCGGGCCGGGCCGATCCGGGTCGACGATCTCGGTCTCGGGGATGACCATCATCACGCGCGGGCGGCCGGCGGTGCGCAGCCAGAGGGAGGCCGAATTGTCGGCCACCAGCACGTCCTGGCCGGGCAGCAGCACGCTGAGGACGCCCGCGTCGGCGGTGACCGTCGAGAGCGTGACGGACGCCTCGGTCGGTTCGTCAGAGTCGTCCGGTGGCGAGAGCGCCGCGACGCCCTCGGCGACGACCTGGCCGTTGAGTGCGAGTCGCACGGGCAGGTCGCGGCGCATGGCGCCGGTGGCTAGCACGCGGGCGAAGACTCGGACGGTCGCGGGGTCTTCGTACAGACGCTGGGCGGCGATGGCGATGATCCCGGCATTGCCGGGTGATGTCTCGGTCGCGTTGCCCACCGCTTCCAGTCGCAGCTCGATGTTCGCGGCGAAGGGCTCGCGGGGTGGGGGCAGCCCGCCGTCGGACGCGACGACGACGGTCAGCCCCATCGGCTCGGCGGCTTCTTCTTCGGGCTCACTCTCTTGGAGCGCATCATCGCCCGCGGCGGCCAGGCGTACAAGTTCGGCCAGCGCGTCGCTCGAGGCCTCCTCGTCGGTCGGCTCGACGGCGTCGATCGCGCCCAGCAGCACGGTGCGGTCGCTCGTCCACGGCGTGAGCGGCAGGGCCTCGGATCCGAGCGCCACGACCATCACGCGCGTGTTGTTCGCCGAGGCGAGTTCGGAGGCCAGCGACTTCAATCGCTCGCGGGCCTCGGCGAACCGCGTCGCGCCGCCAGGGCCGTCGGTCGCGTTCATGGAAGCCGAGCGGTCGAGCACGAGCATGACGCGGCCGCCGAGTTCGCTGGGGATCACGGGCCGGGCGAAGGCCAGCAGCAGCATCGCGAGCCCCAAGAGCTGTAAGAGCAGCTGTGTCTGCGGCCGCACCATGCGCCAGGGCGTGTTGCCCTGGGCGTCCCTGACCGCCCGTTCCCAGAACATCACGCTGCCGACGCGCACCGGGCGGCGTCGGAGTTTTAATAAGTAGAACGCGATGATGGGCGGCACGGTCAGCGCGGCGGCGATGATTGCGGCCCACGGCGCAAGGAATGTCACGAGCCCCAACCCTTCTTCGGCTGCGGCGGCGGTGGCGCCACGCCCTCGGGCCGGCTCGCCTGCTTGAGCGCGGGCTCGTAGCCCGTGGCCATCACGAACATCTCGGTCGAGACCTCACGCGTCGCGCGCGGCTTGAGCCCGCGGCACCACGAGAACATCTCGCCGGTGCGCTTGACCAGGTCGGGGTACGTCTCGCCCTCGAAGACCTTGTACACCAAACTCCCACCTGGCCGCAGCACGCCCGGCAGGCGTTCGAGCACCGCCTCGCACAGCCGCACCGACTTGTAGTGGTCGCCCGCGCCGCTGGTGTTGGGGGCCATGTCGCTGATGACCACGTCGTACAAAGATCCATCACCCCGAAACGCCACCACCGGCTCGAGCAACGTCGCCGCGTCCTGTTTTGTGAAGTCGCTGCGCATCGTGATGACGCACGGGGGCATCGGGGCTCGCACGTCGCTCAGGTCGACCCCTGCCACCAACCCGTCATCCCCCACCAACTCCGCCGCCACCTGCAGCCAGCTCCCCGGCGCACAGCCCAGGTCGAGCACGGTCATGCCCGGCTTGATAATGCCGTGTCGCTTCTGGATCTCCAGCAATTTGTACGCCGACCGCGCGAGGTAGCCCTCGGCCTTGGCCTTCCTGAAGTACTCGTCGTGCAGGACGCGTTTGGGCATAGGAGGAGAGTAGGGAGTGAGGCATCCGGTAATCCGGACCGACACCGCTTAGAATCCGTGAAATAGGGCGCGTTGGGCTCGCGGGGAGCCTCCACGCTCGCAGCACGAAGGAGAACACCATGCGTCATAAGACTGCACTGGCCACCGCCCTGATCGCTGCTCTCGCAGCCGCGTCGCTCGCCCAGGAAGACCGCTCGGCCCTGCCGCTGCCCGATCCCCCCTTCAACGGCGAGATCGGCGAGACGTTCGAGACCGCCACGCCCGACTTCCCCCAGCCGGCCGCGGCGCCCGAGGGCGCGCCCAACGTGGTCATCATCCTCATCGATGACCTTGGCTTCGGCCAGCCGGGCACGTTCGGGGGGCCGATCCCCACGCCCGAGATGGACGAACTGGCCGCGCGCGGCCTGCGATACAACCGATTCCACACCACGGCCATCTGCTCGCCCACGCGCGCCGCGCTGCTGACCGGCCGCAACCATCACGAGGTCGCCAGCGGCACGATCACCGAACTCGCCACGGGCTTCCCGGGGTACAACAGCGTGTGGCCCAAGAGCACCGCGAGCATCGCCCGCATCCTGCGTGACAACGGGTACAGCACCGCCGCCTGGGGCAAGTGGCACAACACGCCCGATTGGGAGACCAGCCCGGTCGGCCCGTTCCTGCACTGGCCCACCGGCCTGGGCTTCGAGTACTGGTACGGCTTCCACGGCGGCGAGACCAGCCAGTGGGAGCCGCAGCTGTTCCGCAACGAGCTGGCCGTCGAGCCGCCCGCCCGGCCCGAGGACGGCTACCACCTGACCACCGACCTCGCCGACGACGCCATCGCCTGGCTGGGCCGCCAGCACGCGCTAGCGCCCGACAAGCCGTACCTGATCTACTTCGCCACCGGGGCCACCCACGCCCCGCTGCACGCGCCCGAGGCCTGGATCGACAAGTTCCAGGGCCGGTTCGACCAGGGCTGGGACGCCGTGCGCGAGCAGACCCTGGCGCGCCAGAAGGAGATGGGCCTGGTCCCGCCGGACACGCGGCTCACCCCCCGGCCCGAGCAGATCGAGGCGTGGGACACGCTGGACGACGACGCCAAACGCCTGTACGCGCGACACCAGGAGGCCTTCGCCGGCTTCCTGGCCCACACCGACCACGAGATCGGCCGCCTGCTGGACGCCGCCATGGCATTGCCCGACGCGGACAACACGCTGGTCTTCCTGATCGCCGGGGACAACGGCCCCAGCGCCGAGGGCAGCGTCACGGGAACGCTCAACAACATCATGACCCAGAACGGCATCCCCGACACCGTCGAGGCCCAGCTCGCCGTGATCGACGAGCTTGGCGGGCCGCTGCACGAGAACCACTACCCCGTCGGCTGGGCCTGGGCGGGCTCGGCCCCGTTCCAGTGGATGAAGCGCGTCCCCTCGCACTTCGGCGGCACGCGCAACGGCATGATCGTCTCGTGGCCAAAGCGGATCACCGACGTCGGCGGCGTGCGCACCCAGTTCGGCCACGTGATCGATGTCGCGCCCACG
Organism: Phycisphaerae bacterium; assembly: GCA_030426395.1. Lineage (GTDB taxonomy): Bacteria > Planctomycetota > Phycisphaerae > Phycisphaerales > UBA1924 > JAHCJI01. Next base: position 213 of record JAUHYE010000107.1, on the reverse strand, counting down.
ATCCTGCGGGCCGCCGGCCTGCCCGAGCCCGCGACCGTGGACGGCATCGAGCAGCGGCCCATGGCCGGCGCGGACATGGGCGCGACCTTCACCGATGCGCATGCCCCCGAGTTCCGCACGACCCAGTACTTCGAGACCGGCGGCCACCGAGCGATCTACCACGACGGCTGGGTCGCCGCCTCGTTCCACGGAGCGCCGTGGGTGCTCACCGGC